>NZ_DAOLKE010000370.1:1785-3287 GCF_035331805.1 Plasticicumulans sp.
TCGCGCCAGTGACTGCCGATGACGATGTCCTTGTCCTGCCATTGCTCGAAGCGATATTCCTTCGCGCTTTTGAAGCGGATGCGCAGCCGTTCGAGCAGATCGCTGACCAGCTTGTCATCGCCATGCGCATACGAAACGAAGTACGGCACGACCAGCCTGCCGTCCGCGTCGCGCTCCGTGAATTCGACCGCCGACTGCGGCATCCGCAGCCGCGCCCCGGCTTCCACTTCGGCCCGCGTGAACCCTGCCGCCGCCGCGACCCGCCCGTCCTCGCCCTCGAACCAGCACCACCGATTCTCCGGCGCCGCCCGCGTCTGCCCGTCGGCTTCGAGCGCCAGTTGCACCCCGGCCTGATCCGCCGCCGCCTTCAGGCGCTGCCGGAACTGCCGCAAGGCCGTCAGCGCCGCCTCGCGCGCCATGCCCTCGAACAGCGCCCCGAGCACCGCCGCCAGCGAAAACCGCCGATCCCCCGCCACCGGCAAGCCCAGCAGCCGCTCGAACCGCTCCTGGTCCGCCCGCCCCATCTGCTCAGCGACCTTGTCGGCGTTGCGGCGCACGACATCCGGGTGCAGGGGTTTCGCGGGCATGGTGGCCTCCGGGGGTCTACGGAATCGATACGGGATCAGCGTAGACGACGGATGGCGTCAGGCAAGTACGGAATGGCTACGAAGTTCGAGGTTTCAGCCGCCCGCTGTGCTCAGGCAGGCGGAAACCTCAGAAAGCTGCAGACTTGGCGGGGCGCGGCGCCATCAGCAGGCTGGCTCGTCAACGGCAGCGGGAAGGCGGACATGAGCACGCTGGAAGAACCGGGCCGTATCGGCAGGGGGAGTGTCCGAGGCCGCGCTGTGCGAAGTGCCCGATTTCGCGTTGTTCCTGCATCAGCGCAGCAAGCGGCGCTGCGTCCGTGTTAAATCGCTCGCGAACGCCGGTCCGAAGCATTCCTTCATCACCACCGGAGGCAATCTGCATGGCCACCGTTTTCGAGTCCCTGCATCCGCAATTCATCACCGACGCCGATGGCGCGCGTGTCGCGGTCGTGCTGTCGCTGGCCGAGTACGAGGCGCTGCTGGAGGACATCGCCGATCTGGCCGCGGTCGCCGAGCGGCAGGACGAAGACTGCGTCAGTTTCGAGGAGCTGAAGGCCGGATTGCGGGCCGATGGACTGTTATGAGCTGGTCTGGAAGCGCTCGGCCGAGCGGGAGCTGCGCAAGCTCCCCCGCGAGGTCATCGCGGCACTGGTGTTGCTGGCCGAGGGGCTTGTGTGCGATCCGTATCCGCCCGGAGCCCGCAAGCTCGCTGGCGCCCGGCATACCTGGCGGGTGCGCTCCGGCGACTACCGCCTGATCTACACCGTCGAGGATGCCCGGCTGGTCGTGCAGGTCATCCGCGTCGGTCATCGGCGCGAGGTGTATCGCTGAACCTCTGCCGCCCCGGCCTTGCACCGGGGCGGAGATGACGGGCAAGGCTGCCTGCCCGCGGAGTGGAAATCAGACCCCGACCGG
>NZ_DAOLKE010000371.1:0-3271 GCF_035331805.1 Plasticicumulans sp.
GGCCGCGCCGCCAGCGCGAAGCTCTCCGCCGGAAACCCCATCCTGACGCGAAGCAGGACGATCAGGTTCGCCGCCCCGCTGCGATCGATGATCGCCTGCGCGCAGAGCGCCGGCCGCTCGGACACGAAGGGCGACCCGATCGCTCGCGGCGACGCAGACCCGGAGGGCGTGTCGTTGAAGGTCATTCGACCAGTATTCCGGGCGGCTTGACGGCCATCAGCTTCGATCGAAGCCTCGACGAGGACCCGATGTCCTCTTGACGAGTTCGACCGAGCTTCGTCGTGAGCCACGCCGCAGCGTCGGCTCCTCGCATCAGCCGCTCGTCGCACATCGGCGGCAGAGATTCCGCGCCGATGCAAGCCGGATTCGGGGCTTCATCGAAGTCCCGATGGAGCCTGATTCACACGTGCTCGCTCCCTAGGATGGCAACGCAATGCGGCTCGCTCGATGCGCCGCACTTCCGCGCCAACGTGAAGGGGGTTCCGATTGCGCAAGACAGCGAGCTGGGCACCGACGGCAGCACTGATCACCGCGATCGTCACGCTCGCGGCCCTGCCCGCCCACGCTTGCTGGGACGAGGCGGCCGCGCGCTACCGCGTCAGCAGCGAGCTGCTCTACGCGATCGCGCGCACCGAATCGGCACTCGACCCGCAGGCCGTTGGACGCAACCGCAACGGCACGCGCGACATCGGGCTCATGCAGATCAACTCGGCGTGGCTGCCCACGCTGGCCGCCCACGGCATCGGCGAGCGAGATCTCTTCGACCCCTGCACCAGCATCCACGTCGGCGCCTGGATCCTCGCCGGCAACGTCCAGCGGCTGGGCTACACGTGGGATGCGGTCGGCGCCTACAACGCCGTCAATCCCGCCTTGCGCCGCGCCTACGTCGACAAGGTCCGCCGCCACCTGCGCAGCGCCAACGACAGCGCACATCGCGCTCGCCACGGCGCCACCCGTACCGCCGTCACCCGAGGCGATCACCGAGCACCGGTGGTCGCAACCCTGCCCTGACCGCTCGCCCGAGCACTTCCTCTCCACCCAACCACGAGACACCACACCATGACTCTGATCCGCCGCAGCAGCACTGCCGTTCCCATCGCCCTCGTCCTGACGCTCGCCGCCGGCTCGGCCCTGGCCGGCACCACCGGTACCGAGTTCCAGACGATGTACACGACCCTGCTCAACTGGGCGACCGGCTTCCTGGGCAAGTCGATCGCGATTGCCGCCTTCATCCTCGGTGCGGGCATCGGCATCGCGCGCTCCTCGCCGATCCCGGCGCTCGCCGGCGTCGTCTTCGCGCTCTTCATGGTCTACGTGCCGACCATCATCGACTCGATCATGACCGCCGTGATCTGACGGGGCGTGTGCCGTGATCGACGCGTCCCTCGACATCCCCCGCCGTCTCAATGACCCGCCGCGCATGTTCTGGTGGGACATCGACGTGGCCCTGCTGGTGCTGGGGGCCGCGCTGGCGGGCATGGTCGCGGGCTTCTTCGTGAGCGGCTGCGCCGTCGGCCTGCTGCTCGCCTCGGCCTACGGTCGCGCGAAGGCGGGCAAGCACCCCGCCTTCGCGCTGCACCTGCTGTACTGGCACCTGCCGGCCTTCATGACGGGCCTGAAGCGCACCCCGCCTTCCTACCTGCGCGAGCTGGCCGGATGAAGCTCGACTGGCTGCGCGCCGACATCGCCAGCGCGCGCCGCGCGAGCGCCCTGCTCGTGCTGCTGCTCGCCTGCTCGATGCTCGCCAACGTGACGCTGGCGGCCTTCGCGATGCACATGGCCGGCCGCGAGCGCGTGGTGGTGGTGCCGCCCAGCATCAACAAGACCTTCTGGGTCGAGTCCGAGCGCGTGAGCGCCGAGTACCTCGAACAGATGGCCTATTTCCTCCTGCAGCTCACGCTGAACGTCACGCCGCAGAGCATCGACCACCAGTCCCGGGTGCTGCTCCAGTACGCCGCGCCGGCCTCCTACGGAGAGCTGCGCAGCGTGCTGGCCACCGCCGCCGAGCGCGTCAAGCGCGACGGCGCCTCCACCGTGTTCAGCGCGCAGGACCTCGCCGTCGACGAGCGCACCCAGCGTGTGGGCGTGCGCGGCCTGCTCACCACATTCATCAGCGACCGCCGCGTGTCCGAGGTCTCGAAGGGCTACGCCATCGAGCTGCAGTACGCCGGCGGCCGGATCTTTCTGAAGGCGTTCCGGGAGACCAGTCCCAATGACCCGCTCGAAATCCAAGCTCAGTCCCAGCTTCGCCTGGCTCCTGCTGCTGGCACTGGCCGCTAGCCAGCCCGCCCTGGCGCTGCAGGTCGTCGACGCGCGCGACGGCGAGACCGTGCTCGCCAAGGTCTCGCGCAAGGAGGTGACGCGCATCTCCGTCGATCGTGGCCGCATCCGCAAGGTGACGGGCAACGCCGGCGAATTCGTGCTGGAGAAGGACGACGAGAAGGGCCAGGTCTTCATCCGGCCGGTCTCCCCGGACAGCACCAAGCCCATCAACCTCTTCGTCAGCACGGAGCGCTCGACGATCGGGCTGCTGCTGCAGCCGGTGGACACCCCGAGCGACGCCATCGTGATCCGCGAGGCCCGCGACGCCGCGACCGGACCCGCACGCATCGAGCGCAGCGGCCGTCACGTGCGCACGATGAAGAACCTCCTGCTCGCGATGGCCGAGGACGCGCTGCCCGACGACATGGAGGTGCGCGAGCCCGGGCGCGAACTGACCCTGTGGCCCGGCGCGAGGCTCACGCTGCAGCGCCAGTGGCTGGGCAGCGGCGTGGTCGGCGAGAAGTACCAGCTCGTCAACACCGGCGCGTCCGCGCTCGAACTCGCCGAGCGCGATCTCTTCAAGCGCGGCGTGATGGCCGTGAGCGTCGAGCAGGCGGCCCTGCGCCCGGGCGAGACCACGCAGCTCTTCGTGATCCGGGAGCGCCGCGCCGATGACTGATCCCGTCCTGCCGCCCGGCATGTCGCCGACCGGCGCGTCTCACCCGTCGGGGCAAGGGTCCCCGTCGGCCCCGGCGGAGCCAACGGCTGCAGCCATCAAGCGCCGTCAGGTCCTGCTGCTCGCCGGCATCGCCGGCACGATCGTGGCCGGCACGCTGCTGTCGGTCTCGTTGACCGGCACGAAAGGCAACGACGCGCAGCCCGCGAAGCCGCAGTCGACGAACATCCTCGCGCCGGGTGCGCAGGTCGATCCTCGCGACGCGTGGCGTGGCCAGGCCGATGCGCAGCTGAAGGCGATCGAGCAGCGCTCGCGCGACCTCGCGCAGCGCAA
>NZ_DAOLKE010000372.1:0-3213 GCF_035331805.1 Plasticicumulans sp.
CGCAGCAGGCGCGCGCGCAGGGCCTGGTCCTCGACGGCGTGCTGCATCAGCAGCTCGACCAGCTCCGCTGCCGGCAGCGACTGCAGGTGGCGGCGGATGGTCGGCAGCTCGCCCTCGGTGAGTCCGGCGGCGGCGCGCCCGGCCAGCCAGGCGAGCGCCACGGCGGCGAGGTGCTTGCAGAAGCCGCCCTCGTTGCCCATCGGGCAGTTGCAGCGGCGCCTCAGCTCGTCGTTGCGCACGGCGAATTCGACCACGTAGGGCTGCGGGCGCGAACCCTGCACGCGGGCTTCCAGCCGCTGCGGCTCGACCGTGAGCCAGGTGATGGCATCGCCTTCGGCGTAGGGCTGCGCACGCTGCAGCGTCGCGCGGTCGGTGCTGCGCACCAGCGTCATCGGCGTCAGCAGGGTTTCGAGGGTTTCGGACATGGCGACGATCTCCTGCGGCCCGGCAAACCGGGCTGCGGATGATGCCGCATCCGCAGGAGATGCGCGTGGCGGCTCAGCGCCGGCACTGCGTGTCCGGCTGGTCCGGGCCGAGCGTGTCGAGGGCGTTGACCGGGTGCAGGAAGCCGTCGACCGGGGCGCTCGCGGCCACGCCGTTGCCGAAGGCGAGGAACACCGGCTGGCGCAGCTGGCCGTCCCAGGCGCGGAACGACAGCCGCGCGCCCTTGAAGCCGTCGACGACCAGCTCCGGCCCGCGCAGGTAGGCGAGCAGCTTCGCCGGATCGGCGTCCGGCACGTGGCCGGCGGCCTCGACCAGCGCCTTGACCGCGACCCAGGCCGCCCAGTCGGCGCCGCGCATCGGGCGCTTCGCGTGCTTCAGGAAGCGGTTGTTGAGCTGCGGCGCGCCGTTGCGCTCCCAGGACCAGTGCCAGGCCTCGGGCGCCAGTCCGGCCGAGCCGACCGTCGGGCGCGGCAGCTGGCCGCGGTAGTTGGCGTCGCGCGCGAACTCGCCGTCGGTATCGGCGATATAGAGCGCGTCGTAGTCCTCGCCGGCGGTCAGCAGCGCGACGTTGCCGAGATCGCGCTCGCGCGGGTCGTTCGACAACCGGAAGCTGCGCGTGTCGACGATCTTCAGCCCGAAACGCCTGGCGGCGGCCGTGAAGGCCGCAAGCCGCAGCTGGTCCTCGGGGCGCGGGCCGACCAGCACCAGCACCTTGCGCCACTTGCGCGACACCAGGTACTGCGCGAGGCCGTCGGCGAGCATGGCCTCGGACGGCATCGTGTGCAGCAGCTGCGGCTGGCAGCGCGCGGCGCGCAGCGCATCGTCGCCGGCCGAGACGTTGATCAGCGTCACGCCGCCCGTGCGCGTCGCCTGCGCCAGCGCATCGAGCGCCGCCGGCGGCAGGTCGACGAGCACGAACTTCGCGCCGCCGGCGACGAGGCCGTCGAACGCGCCGCGCACGCTGGCGGCGTCATCGCCCGCGGCCTCGGCGCTGTCGAGCCGAAGCTTCAGCCCCTGCGCCTCGGCCGCGAACTCCGATTCCTCGATCGCGACCTCGGCCCCGGCGAGCGGCGAGCCGCCGGGCTGGCCCTGGAACTGGTGTTCGAGGCGCGTGCGCTCGTAGCGCGGATCATCGGCGAGGCCGAGAAAGCCGATCGCCAGCTCGGCGGCGATGGCCGGCGTGACGACGAGGACGGCAGCAAGACAGGCGGCGAGGCGCAGGCGGCGCATGGGGCGGGTTCTCCGGGTTCAGTCGTCGATCGCGATGCTGTGCGGCACGCGCCCGGCGCGGATGGTCTTGACGGCCTTGCGCGTGGCGGTGTCGACGACCGAGACATCGTCGCTGAGGCCGTTGGCGACGAACAGGCGCTGGCCGCTGCGATCGAGCGTGAGGCCCCAGGCGCGCTTGCCGACCAGGATGTAGTCCTGCACCGCGCGGCTGGCGACATCGACGACGGCGACGTGGTTGGCCTTGCCGAGCGCGACATACGCCGTCCTGCCATCGGCGCTCATCGTGATGCCGACCGGCGAGACATCATCGGCGCGGAAGCCCTTCGGCTCGAACTTCAGGGTCGCGGCGACCGTGTGGCCGGCGGTCTCGATGATGCTGACGCTGGCACCGAGTTCGTTGGTGACCCAGAGCTGCGTGCCGTCCGGCGTCATCGCGAAACGGCGCGGGCGGTTGCCGACCTTGGCGGTCTTCATGACCTTGCCGGCGACCGGATCGACGGCCGAGACCAGGCTCGCGACCTCGGAGGTCACGTAGACGGTCTTGCCGTCGGCCGACACCAGCACGCCCTCGGGCTCGCCGCCGACCTTGACCTCGCCGGTCTGCTTCCTGGTCGCGAGATCGATGATGCCAAGTACGGAATCCTCCTCGCGCGACACGTACAGCGTCTTGCCGTCCGGGCTCAGGTCGAACATCTCCGGGTCCTCGCCGACCGGGATGCGCCCGGTGACGGCGAGTGTGGCCACGTCGATCACGTCGACGCGGTCCGCATCGCCGCAGGCGGCGTAGAGCTTCGTGTGATCGGGGCTGAACATCAGGTCGCGCGGGCGCTTGCCGGTCGGGATCACCTTGACGACTTCGAGCGTCTTGCCGTCGAGCGCGGTCACGGCGTTGTCCTTCTCGCTGCTGATGAACACCAGGCCGGTGTCCTTCGCGACGGCCGGCGCGGCCAGGAGCGCGGCGGCGAGCGCCACGGCGAGCGGATGCATGCGGTTCATCGGCGGGTCTCCTCCGGAGGTCTGATCCGGGTTTTCCTGGGGTGGATGCGTCTGCGGGACTGCGCACCTTGCCGCCGCCGGCGCGCCCTGCAAACCCGCAGGCCGGCGATTCGGGAAGAATTCCCGGAAAGTCCGCCCGGAGCGCGGACGTTCAGTCGCTGGCCCCGCCGGTCATGGCCAGGAAGGCATCGGCGAGGTTCGCGGCCCCGCGTTCGGCCACCAGTGCCGCCGGCGTGCCGGTGAACAGCACGTGCCCGCGGTGCAGCACGACGACGCGATCGGCGCGCTCGGCCTCATCGACCAGATGCGAGGCCCACAGCACGCCGACACCGCGCGCGTGCTTCAGGGCCAGCACGTCATCGAGCAGCTGCCGGCGCGAGGCCGGGTCGAGGCCGACCGTGGCCTCGTCCATCAGCAGCACGTCAGGCTCGTGCACCAGCGCGCGCGCCAGCTCCACCTTGCGGCGGTTGCCGCCGGACAGCGCCCGCGCCGGCTCGTGCGCGCGCTCGGTCAGGCCGAGGCGGGCCAGCTCGGCGTCGATGC
>NZ_DAOLKE010000373.1:0-3208 GCF_035331805.1 Plasticicumulans sp.
CTTGCGTATCTCGTCGTGGTGTTCGGCGATTACCAGGACCCGCGCTCTCTGGCCCTGCAGCGCATCCAGACCGCGCACGTGCTCGATGAGCCGGCGCGCCGGCTGCCGGGATTCGATCTCGATGCATGGCTGGCGCAGCGCGATTTCGATCTGCCGCTCGGCGATGACATCGAACTGCACGCCGTCCTCTCCCGCGAGCTGGAGGTGCTGCTGCGCGAACGGCCGCTGGCGCCGGATCAGCAGCTGGAAGCGGCCGGCGACCATGAATTTGTCCTGCGCGCGCGCGTTGCCGACACGATGCGCCTGCGCTGGTGGCTGCTCGGTTTCGGCGATCGCATCACGGTGCTGGGGCCGGACAGGCTGCGTGAGGAAATGGCGGCAACGGTCCGGCGCATGGCCGCGGTCTATGCAGGGGACGCGGCACGGGACAGCATGGAAACAAGCCGCACCCCAGCGACGGACATGGCCGTTTCTGCTGCGAGGAACGTGCAGACTGCCGCACATCGATGACCTGCCCGAGGAACCCTGCGCCCATGGACATCCTGAGCGATGACCCCGTGACCGACCGCATCCGCGCCAGCCTGCTCGCCGGCGCCATCGGCGATGCGCTCGGCGCACCGGTCGAATTCCATACGATCGGCCGCATCCGCGCCCGCCACGGCGTCCACGGCCTGCGCGACTACGTGCCGGCCTACGGCCGTCGCGGCGCGGTCACCGACGACACGCAGATGACGCTGTTCACGGCCGAGGGCCTGCTCGAAGCGCTGCGGGCGCCCGACAGCGCCCCGGGCAGCGCGATCGACGCTGCCTACCGCCGCTGGCTGCGCACGCAGCGCACGCCGTTTCCCGGCGCCGGGCGCGAGAGCGGCCTGCTCGCCGAAGCGGCACTCTGGGCGACGCGCGCCCCCGGCCATACCTGCCTGTCGGCACTCGCAAACCCCGGGCGCGGCCTCGGCGAGCGGGCCGACAACAACAGCAAGGGCTGCGGCGGGGTCATGCGCGTCGCACCGATCGGCCTCTGCCGCCGCGTCGGGGACCCGTTCGCGCTTGCCTCGGCCGCTGCGCGCCTGACCCACAACCACCCGAGCGGCTACCTCGCCGCCGCGGCCTTCGCGCTGCTGGTGCGCCGGCTGCTCGACGGCGAAGCCCTGCGCGACGCGCTCGCCGTGACGCTCGATCGCCTCGCCGGCGAACCCGGCCACGAGGAAACCACGGCCGCACTGCTCCAGGCCCGGGCGCTCGCCGAGGCCGGCGGCCCGGCCACGCCCGAGCGCCTGATGCAGCTCGGCGGCGGCTGGGTCGCCGAGGAAGCGCTGGCGATCGCGCTCTGGTGCGCACTGGTCGCGCCCGATCTCGAATCGGCGCTGCTGCTTGCGATCAACCACGACGGCGACAGCGACAGCACCGGCTCGCTGACCGGCAACCTGCTCGGCGCCGCGCTCGGCATGGCCGCGATCCCGGCGCGCTGGCTGGCGGACCTCGAACTGCGCGAGTGCATCGTGCGCGTGGCGGACGAACTCGCCGCAGCCTGAGCCCCGCGCCGCGCGTCCGGCGGCCTGTAAGCCCTGCATGCCGGCGATGCAGCCGGCGCAGGGCCGGGCCGGGGAGGGCTCGGCTAAGCTGCGCGCCCCCGTTCCTCCCGCCGGATTCCCGCATGTTTCCCCCGTCCGCATCCCCGGCGCATCGCGCCTTCGTCGCGGCGATGCCCGCGCTGTTCGTGCTGCTGTGGAGCACCGGCTTCATCGGCGCCAAGCTCGGGCTGCCGCACGCCGAGCCGTTCACCTTCCTCGCCATCCGCATGCTGATCGCCACCGCGCTGCTCGCCGTGCTCGCCTTCGCGACCGCCGCGCCGTGGCCGCGCACACCGGCCGAGGCGGCGCGCATCGCGCTCGCCGGGCTGCTGAATCAGGCCGGTTATCTCGGCGGCGTGTTCTACGCGATCGGCACCGGCCTGCCGGCCGGCATCACCGCGCTGATCGTCGGCTTCCAGCCGCTGCTGACCGCCGCGCTCGCCGGGCCGCTGCTCGGGGAGCGGGTCACGCGCGCGCAGTGGGCGGGGCTCGGGCTCGGTCTGATCGGCATCGTGCTGGTGCTCGCCGGGCGCGAGCACGCGGCCGGCGGGCAGATCACGCCGGCCGGCATCGCCTCGGCGCTCCTGGCGCTGCTGACCATCACCTTCGGCACCGTCTGGCAGAAGCGCCACTGCGGCGGCATGGACCTGCGCACCGGCGGCGTCGTGCAGTACGGCGCCTCGGCGCTCGCGCTCGGCGCCCTGGCCTTCGCCTTCGAGACGCGCATCGTCGACTGGACGCCGGCCTTCGCCTTCGCGCTCGGCTGGCTGGTGCTGGTGCTGTCGGTCGGCGCGGTCGGGCTGCTGTATACGCTGATCCGCCGCGGCGAGGTCGCGCGCGTCGGCAGCCTGTTCTACCTGACGCCGCCGGTGACGGCGCTGATGGCCTGGGCGATGTTCGGCGAACGCCTCGGGGCCGTGGCTATCCTCGGCATGGCGCTGGTGGCCGGCGCCGTGTGGCTCGCCAACCGCGGACCGCGCTGATGCCGATGCAGAAGCCCCGGCATCACGGCGCGGGTCAGCGGATCGGCACGGCGAGCCGGGGCGTGACGGGGCCGGGCTGAACTTGCGCCCGTCCCCGCGGGTACGCGGGTAAAGGCGGGGAATTTTCCCTGCCGGATCGGGATCGGCAGGGCGGGGCGACGGGCGATGACGAGAATCCGGGCGGTGCTGTTCGACTGGGGCAACACGCTGATGCGCGACCTGCCCGGCCAGCACGGGCCGATGCGCGACTGGCCGCACGTCGAGGCGCTGCCCGGCGCGCTCGAAGCGCTCGAAGCGCTGCGCGCGCAGGGCCTGCGGCTGGCGCTCGCGACCAACGCCGCCGACTCCGGTCCCGCCGACATCCGCGCCGCGCTGGCGCGCTGCGGGCTGTCGGCGGCGCTCGAACAGATCTTCTGCGCCCGCGAACTCGGCCTCGCCAAACCGGCCCGCGCCTTCTACGGCGCCTGCCTCGCCGGGCTCGACCTGCCGGCCGAGGCGGTGGCGATGGTCGGTGACGACTGGCACGGCGACGTGCAGGGCGCGCTGCACGCGGGGCTCGCCGCCGTCTGGCTGCAGGCCCGGCGCAGCCTGCTGCCGCCGGTGCCGGACGGCGCGTGCGTGACCACGATCGCCGCGCTCGGCGAACTGCCGGAG
>NZ_DAOLKE010000374.1:0-3207 GCF_035331805.1 Plasticicumulans sp.
CAGCGTGTTCCAGCGGCCCTTGGTGATGCCGATCGTGAACATGATGAAGAACGAGTACAGCCCGGTCTTCTCGACGATGATGCCGTGCTCGGCCAGATACTTGGTCACGATCGCCGCCGGGATGCCGCGCTCGGCGAAGCTGCCGTCGACATCGAGCCCGGGCGTGATGATCGTCGCCTTGATCGGGTCGAGCATGTTGTAGCCGTCGGTCAGCTTCGCGAAGCCGTGCCAGCGGTCCTCGGGGCGCAGGATCCAGTCCTCGCGCTCGCCGATGCCCTCCTCGGCCAGCCGGTCCGGTCCCCAGACCTTGAACCACCACGAATCGGCGTCGAATTCCTCCTCGACCGCGCGCATCGCGCGGCGGAATTCGAGCGCCTCGCTGATCGATTCCTCGACCAGCGCCGTGCCGCCCGGCGGTTCCATCATCGCCGCGGCCACGTCGCAGCTCGCGATGATCGCGTACTGCGGCGAGGTCGAGGTGTGCATCAGGTAGGCTTCGTTGAAGCGGTGGCGGTCGAGCTTCTTGGCCTCGGAATCCTGCACGACGATCTGCGAGGCCTGCGACAGGCCGGCGAGCAGCTTGTGCGTCGAATGCGTCGCGAACACCAGCGCCTGCTTCGAGCGCGGCCGGTCGGTGCCGATCGCGTGCATGTCGCGGTAGAACGGATGAAACGCCGCGTGCGGCAGCCAGGCCTCGTCGAAATGCAGGTTGTCGACGGTGTCGCCGAGCATGTCCTTGATCATCTCGACGTTGTAGAGCACGCCGTCGTAGGTCGACTGTGTCAGCGTCAGGATGCGCGGCTTGCGGTCCGGGTGCTTTTCGAGCGCGGCGCGCGCGAACGGGTTGGCCTCGATCTTCTTGCGGATGTTGTCGGGCTTGAACGCCTTCAGCGGGATCGGACCGATGATGCCGTAGTGATTGCGCGTCGGCGTCAGGAACACCGGGATCGCGCCGGTCATCGTGATCGCGTGCAGGATGGATTTGTGGCAGTTGCGGTCGACGACGACGATGTCACCGGGGGCGACCGTCGAGTGCCAGACGATCTTGTTCGAGGTCGACGTGCCGTTGGTCACGAAGAACAGGTGATCGGCATTGAAGATGCGCGCGGCATTGCGCTCGCTGGCCGCGACCGGGCCGGTGTGATCGAGCAGCTGCCCGAGTTCGTCGACGGCGTTGCAGACATCGGCACGCAGCATGTTCTCGCCGAAGAACTGGTGGAACATCTGCCCGACCGGGCTCTTCAGGAAGGCCACGCCGCCCGAATGCCCCGGGCAGTGCCACGAATACGAGCCGTCCTGCGCGTAGTGCGTCAGCGCCCGGAAGAACGGCGGCGGCAGCGAGTCGAGGTAATTCTTCGCCTCGCGGATGATGTAGCGCGCGACGAATTCCGGCGTGTCCTCGAACATGTGGATGAAGCCGTGCAGCTCGCGCAGCACGCTGTTCGGGATGTGGCGCGTCGTGCGCGTCTCGCCGTACAGGAAGATCGGGATGTCGGCGTTGCGGAAGCGGATTTCCTCGACGAAGGCGCGCAGCTGCCCGACCGCGACGCCGGCCGCCTCCGGCGAGCTGAATTCCTCATCGTCGATCGACAGGATGAAGGCACTGGCGCGCGACTGCTGCTGCGCGAAGCTCGACAGGTCGCCGTAGCTGGTGACGCCGAGCACTTCCATGCCCTCGTCCTCGATGGCCTTGGCCAGGGCCCGGATGCCGAGGCCGCTCGCGTTCTCGGAGCGGAAGTCTTCGTCGATGATCACGACGGGAAAACGGAATCTCATGGAGCCTCTCCTGCGAAACGGCGGGACGGGCGGATGCGACCGGGCGACGAAGGGCGCGCACTGTAGCATGCACGCGCGATGCCTGCGCGCGCCCGGAGCGCTCGCAGCAATCGCAGGATGAACAAGACCTTGCGCCGTGTCCGGCCGTTGTGCCCCGGCCCCGAATCCGCTCCGACCGCGGCAGGCGCCGCTGCGTTCAGGGCAGCAGCAGGGCCAGCGACGCGCACAGCGCGCCGAGCAGCGCCCCGGCGAGCACGTCACTCGGGTAGTGCAGGCCGAGCACCAGCCGCGAGGCGGCCACCAGCAGCGCGAACGGCGCCAGCGCCCAGACCAGCCCCGGGTGCTGCGCGCAGGCGGTGATCGTGAACGCCACGGCGTGCAGCGTGTGCCCCGAGGGGAAGCTGTACTCGTCGAGCGGCGCGACCGTCACGCGGATCGCCGTCGAGCGCGCGCACGGGCGCAGCCGGCGCGTGCTGCGCTTGAGCCCCTTGTAGAGCACCAGCCCCAGCCCGCCGGCCGCGAGCATGCGCGTCACGCCGCCGACGCCGGCCAGCCCGTCGACGGCGAGCAGCAGCAGCATCAGCCCGTACCAGAACACGCCGTCGCCGAGCCTGGACACCAGCGCGAAGCCGCGCTCGACGAAGTGGCGGCCGGACAGCGCATTGCAGCGCCGGCACCAGGCCAGCTCGGCGGCTCCGAAGCGCAGCAGCGGCGCCGGCAGGCGCGCCGGCAGCGGCGCAGGGAGTTCAAGTTCAGGCATCGAAGCGGACATCGAGCGCACGCTGGCCATGGCCATGCCTCCCGTTCAGCACATCGTGGTAACTGCGCTCCAGACCGAGCACGACCGCGTCCCAGCCGCGACCGAGCGTCACCTGCCGCGCCGCGGCCCCGAGCCGCCGGCACCGCTCCCGATCGGCCGCGAGCGCCAGCGCGGCACCGATGAAGCCCGCGGCGTCGCCGGGCTCGGCCAGCGCGCCGCTGACGCCGTCCCGGATCAGCTCGGCGGCCCCGGCGCGGCGGTACGCGACCACGGCCAGCCCGCTCGCCATCGCCTCGGCGGTGACGTTGCCCCAGGTCTCGGTCAGGCTCGGAAACAGGAACAGGTCGGCGCTCGCGTAGATCGCGGCGAGCTGCTCCGGCGGCAGTTCGCCGCAGAAGCTCGCCTCGGGCAGCGCCGCGCGCAGACGCGCACGCATCGGCCCCTCGCCGGCCAGCACCAGCCGCGCACGCGGCTGCGCTGAGCGGATCGCCGCCCAGGCCTGCAGCACCAGTGCCCAGTTCTTCTCCGGCGCCAGCCGGCCGACGCCGAGCACGACCGGCGCGTCATCGACCGCGCCCCAGGCCGCGCGCAGCCGCGGGTCACGGTGCGCCGGGTCGAAGCGCGCGGTATCGATGCCGCGCCCCAGCACGCCGGTGCGGCCGAAGCCGGCC
>NZ_DAOLKE010000375.1:0-3205 GCF_035331805.1 Plasticicumulans sp.
CACACGTAGTCGCCGACCGCGCGCAGGCGTTCAGGGGCGTTGAACCTCGCGACACCGCCGCCGCCAGGCCGGCGAGCGTGCCGGGCCGGCCGCCGGAGCGGCCGTGACCGGGCAGGTCGATGACGGTCACGCGCCAGTCATCGATGAAGGCCTCGACCGTGTCGTCCCAGACGCCGCCGTGCATGCCCCAGCCGTGCAGCAGCACCAGATCCGGCCCCGAACCCCAGCTTTGGCAGTACAGCATCGCCTGCGGCCTCCGCGACTCAGGCCGGCGCCGGCAGCGCCGCGGCCAGCGCGTCGAGCAGGCGATCGAGCTGCGCATCGGTGTGCGCGGCGCTCAGCGTCACGCGCAGCCGCGCCGAGCCGGCCGGCACGGTCGGCGGCCGGATCGCCGTGACCCAGATGCCGCGATCGGCGAGGCGCTGCGCAGCGGCGAGCGCATCTTCGGCGGTACCGATGACGATCGGCTGGATCGGGGTCGTCGAGGGCAGCAGCTGTGCGCCGAAACCGAGCTGCTCGGCACCGGCCCGGAAGCGCGCGATCAGCGCCGCCAGCCTTGCGCGCCGCCAGTCCTCGGCCTGCACGATCCTGAGACTGGCGCGCGTCGCCGCCGCCAGCGCCGGCGAGGACGCCGTCGTATAAATGTAGGGCCGCGCCTTCTGGATCAGGTATTCGATCAGTTCGGCGCTGCCGGCGACGAAGGCACCACTGGTGCCGAAAGCCTTGCCGAGCGTGCCGATCACGACCGGCACCGCCTCGGCATCCAGCCCGTGCAGCGCCAGACTGCCGCGCCCCTGCGGCCCGAGCGCGCCGAAGCCGTGCGCATCATCGACCACCAGCCAGGCCGCATGCCGGCGGCAGGCATCGGCGAGCGCCGGCAGCGGCGCGACATCGCCATCCATGCTGAACACACCGTCGGTGACGACGATGCGCTCGCCGCCGGCCACGGCGAGCTTCGCTTCGAGCGCCTCCGCGTCGGCGTGCGCGTAGCGGCTCAGCCGCGCACCGGAGAGCCGCCCGCCGTCGAGCAGCGAGGCGTGGTTCAGCCGGTCTTCGAGCACGCTGTCGCCACGCCCGGCCAGCGCCGCGAGCACGCCGAGGTTGGCGAGATAGCCGGTCGAGAACAGCAGCGCACGCGGCCGGCCGGTGAAGGCGGCGAGTTCCTCCTCCAGCGCCGCATGCTCGGCCGAATGCCCGCAGACCAGATGCGCCGCGCCGCTGCCGCAGCCCCGGCGCGCCGCGGCCGTGGCCAGTGCCTGCGCGATGCGGGCATCGGCGGCGAGGCCGAGATAATCATTGCTGCAGAAGTTCAGCCACTCGCGCCCGCCGGAGGCGATCACCGGCCCCTGCGCGGAATCGACCGTGCGCGGCGCCCGGTACAGCCCGGCGGCGCGCAGCGCAGCGAGTTCGACGGCGAGGTCACGCATCGGCCGGCGGCAGGGCTCAGGCCCCGGCGCGCAGCTTCGCCGCGCCGCAGCCGCACGGCGCTTCCTGCACGAAGTCGCCGGCCTCGGGCAGGGTTTCCTGGATTTCGAGCGCGCGCACGCCGAGCTTCGCGAACAGCGCGCGGTCGCGGTCGGTGTCCGGGTTGGCGGTGGTCAGCAGCTTCTCGCCGTAGAAGATCGAGTTGGCGCCAGCCGAGAAGCACAGCGCCTGCAGTTCGTCGCTCATGTCGGTGCGACCGGCCGACAGGCGCACGAAGGACTGCGGCATCAGCAGCCGCGCGACCGCGATCGTGCGCACGAAGTCGATGCCGTCGAGCCTGTCGCGGCCGTACAGCGGCGTGCCCTCGACCTGCACGAGCAGGTTGATCGGCACGCTCTCCGGGTGCTCGGGGAGGTTGGCAAGCTGCACCAGCATGCCGGCGCGATCGCGCAGCGATTCGCCCATGCCGAGGATGCCGCCCGAGCAGACCTTGATGCCGGCCGAGCGCACGTGCCCGAGCGTGTCGAGGCGGTCCTGATAGGTGCGCGTCGTGATGATCGAGCCGTAGAACTCCGGCGAGGTGTCGAGGTTGTGGTTGTAGTAGTCGAGGCCGGCGTCCTTCAGGCGCTGCGCCTGATCGGCGCGCAGCATGCCGAGCGTCACGCAGGTTTCGAGCCCGAGCGCCTTGACGCCCTCGACCATCGCCACGACCGCATCGAGATCGCGGTCCTTCGGATTGCGCCAGGCCGCGCCCATGCAGAAGCGGCTGGCACCGCTGGCCTTCGCGGTGCGCGCCGCCGACAGGACTTCCTCGACCGCCAGCAGCTTCTCGCGCTCGACCTCGCCCTCGTGGCGCGCACTCTGCGGGCAGTAGGCGCAGTCCTCGGGGCAGGCGCCGGTCTTGATCGACAGCAGCGTCGAGACCTGCACGGCGTTCGGGTCGAAGTGCTGGCGATGCACGCCCTGCGCGCGGTACAGCAGATCCGCGAACGGCAGCGCGAACAGTTCGAGGGCTTCGGCGACGGTCCAGTCGTGGCGCAGCGGGGCGGCGGTCGGGTTCATGCAGTGCGGGGCTCCGGCAGGATGATGTCGGCCCAGTCCTCGCGGCGGATGCGGCGCAGATCGAGCACGGACCACGGGATCAGCACCAGCGCCGCGGCCACCCACGCGACGATGTACCAGGTCCAGCCGCCACCCGGGATGAAGGTCGCGGCGGCGGTGAAGAAGCCGGTGACGCCGTAGAGCCGGTACGCGGCCTGCTGCGTGTAGTGGCCGACGCGCTTGTCGGGGTGGTGGCGGTTCATCGCGTAGACCAGCATCGAGGCGCCGAACCAGAAGATCAGCAGCGGCACCGGCAGCAGGATCGCGACGATGTTGCCGATGTTGAGCATGCCGGCCGCGCGCCGCGATTCGCTGGCGCGCAGCACCTTTCCGACGGGGGTGTTTTCGGTCTTCATCCGGTTTCGGCCTGGCGGGGCGGCAGCCGGATACCGGTCGGGCGCAGCCGGACCGGTGCGCGGCGCGCGGGGACGGGAATGCGCCGCATGCTAACAGCCGGCGCCCGGCTGTCAACCACGGAGCCGGCCGGATGGTTTACAGGTGGATCAATCTTGTACAGAACCGGCTGCTGCCAGCGGTCTGTCTGCTCTGCGGAGCGCCGGGCGAGGCGCCGGGGCGCGATCTCTGCGCCGGCTGCCGGCGCGATCTGCCGCTCAACGCCCATGCCTGTCCGCGCTGCGCCGAACCGCTGCCGGCGTCCGCACCGGCCGGCACGGTCTGC
>NZ_DAOLKE010000376.1:0-3193 GCF_035331805.1 Plasticicumulans sp.
CCCTGATTTACCCTCCGCCCACCAGAGCCGTGCCACCGGGAGTCCCTTCGATGAGCGATGCCGTTGATCCCGAACTGCGCCAGCAACGCGGCAAGGCCCTGCGCAAGCGGGCCTCGCGCAAGCAGCACGATCACATCGGCGGGCATGACCGCGATCCGGTCGCGCTGCTGGAGGCGAGCAGCCGCACGCGGCTGCCGCGGCTGCTGCCGCTGCGCTACGGGCGCATGCTCGCATCGCCGTTCGCGTTCTTCCGCGGCTCGGCGATCGTGCAGGCGCATGATCTGGCCGGCACGCCGTACAGCGGCCTGATCGTGCCGCTCTGCGGCGACTGCCACCTGATGAACTTCGGCGGCTTCGCCACGCCCGAGCGCAACCTGATCTTCGATGTCAACGACTTCGACGAAACCCACCCCGGCCCCTGGGAATGGGACGTGAAGCGCCTCGCCGCCAGCTTCCACATCGCCGCCCGCCACCAGGGCTACGCCGAACACGACTGCGCCGACATCGTCGCTGCCGCCCTCGACAGCTACCGCGAACACACGAAGACCTACGCGCGCTGCAGCGAACTCGAACTCTGGTACGACCGCATCAGCTTCGAGCGCCTGATCCAGGAAGCCGAAGACCCGGACATGCGCGCGCAGCTCGCACAGACGGTCGAGAAAGCCAGCGGGCGCACGCACGAACACCTGCTGCCGAAGCTCGGCAGCAGAACGGGCGATCACTGGACGATGCACGATGCGCCGCCGGGCCTGTTCCACATCCACGGCCCGGCCAGCCTGTTCGAGCCCGACGATGAATGGCGCCGGCCCGGCGACTGGCAACGGCTGATCCAGCCGATGTACGCGGCCTATCTCGATACGGTCAGCAGCAGCCACCGCGCGCTGCTCGGGCGCTTCCGCGCGCAGGATCTCGCCTTCAAGGTGGTCGGCGTCGGCAGCGTCGGCACGCGCTGTCTGGTGCTGCTGCTGACCGACGGCCACGACAGCCCGCTGTTCCTGCAGTTCAAGGAGGCGCTGCCCTCGGTGCTGGCGGACTACGTGCCGGCCGGGCGCTGCCCGTACCGGCATCAGGGCCGGCGCGTGGTCGCCGGCAAGCGCCTGATGCAGGCATCGAGCGACATCTTCCTCGGCTGGACCACGGCCTTCGACGGTCGCCAGTTCTACGTGCGCCAGTTGCGCGACATGAAGGTGTCCCCGGAGATCGAGACCTACGACGAGGCACAACTGCACTACTACGCCGCGAGCTGCGGCCGGGTGCTGGCCCGCGGCCACGCCCGCGCCGGCGGCCTCGCCCCGGAGATCGCCGGCTACCTCGGCAACGGCGATGCGTACACCGCGGCCGTGCTCGACTACGCGCGCGACTACGCCGATCGCGTCGAGCAGGACTTCGAGAAATTCCGCAGCGCCTGCCGCAGCGGCCGGCTGCAGGCGCAGACCGAAGCCGATCTGGCGGCGGAGTTCCGGGTGTAGCGGTCAACCGGCGATGCCGGTGAACACCCCGAGCGCCAGCAGCCGGCCGAGCGCCGGACCGGGGGCGCAGTCGGGATCGACGGCGATGGCGACCTCGCAGGCGGTGTCGAGGCCGGCGCCGCAGGCGAGCGCAGCGGCGAGTTCCCATTCGCCGGCCGTGACCGGCACGATGGCGATGTCGCCGCCTTCACCGGCGGTGCGCCAGATCAGCAGATGCTGGCCGCCGGCCTCGGGATCGACCGCGTGCGCGGCATCGTCGCGGTTCGCGACCCAGAGATCGAGCACCGGCCAGCGCGAGGCGGTGAAGCGCAGCGACGGCCGGGCCCGCAGGCGCAGTGACTGCTGACGCTCGGGCGGCAGCGCCGCGAGTTCGGCGAGCGACAGCACCGTCGCGGCATCGGCGGCGTAATACGCCTCGTGCACCGCCCATTCGAGCCGCGCCAGATCGGCATGCCACGGCCAGTCGGCGAGCGGCGCGAAATCGTCGAGGAAGACGCCGAACGTGGCGCCGTAGCCGTGCAGGTCGCCACAGAGCGAGGGCGTCTGCGCGACGTAGCGCGCCGCGAGCTGCGCGAAGCTCGCGCAGCCGAGCAGGCGCTCCAGCACCGGATACGCCGAGACCAGCGCGCCGGCGAGCGTCAGCCGGTGGTTGTTGCGGTAGATCGCCAGCCGCTCGGCGACGCTCAGGCTGCCGGCGAGCACGGCGGCGTCGAGACCGGCGAGCGGCTCGCGGCCACGCAGGGTCGCCGCGAACGCGGTTTGAAGCTCATGCAGGTTCATCACGACAGGCTCCGAGACAGGCATCGGCGATCGCGGCTTCGGCCAGCAGCTGCGGCAGCGGCGGCAGCGCGCTGTCGCGTTCGATCAGCGTCGCCCGCGGCCCGATGCGCGCGAGCACCTGCCGGTACAGTGCCCAGACCTCGGCGCAGACCGGCGCATCATGCGTGTCGATCAGCAGCGCCTGACCGCGCACCTCGCGCCGGCTGTGACCGGCCAGGTGAATCTCGCCGATCGCCGCCGCCGGCAGCGCCGCGACGATCGCCAGCGGATCGTCGCCGTGGTTGATGTGGTTCACGTACAGGTTGTTCACGTCGAGCAGCAGCCCGCAGCCGGTGCGCGCGACCAGCTCGGCGAGAAACTCGCCCTCGGGGATCACCGAGGCGGCGAAGTCGAGATAGCGCGAGACGTTCTCGACCAGCAGCGGCCGGCCCAGGGCTTCCTGTACCTGCTGCACGTGACGGCAGACGAGGGCGAGGGCTTCCTCGCTCATCGGCAGCGGCAGCAGGTCGTTCAGGTGCTGGCCCCCGGCGGCGGTCCAGCAGAGATGTTCGGACACCCACCCCGGCTCGACGCGTGCGACCAGCGCCTGCAGCCGCGCCAGATGCCCGCGATCGAGACCATCGGCGTTGCCGAGGCCCAGACCGACGCCGTGCAGGCTGACGGGCCAGTGCGCGCGCACGCGATCGAGCACGGCGAGCGGCCGGCCGCCGTCGCCGAAGTAGTTCTCGCTGTGGACCTCGACCCAGCCGGGACCGGCCTGATCGCCGAAGTCGCCGGCCAGCAGGGCTTCGTAGTGATCGCCGCGCAGGCCGATGCCGGCGATTGCCGGCATCGACGCAGCACTCTGGCGACCGGATACCGGCGCGCCGTCATTCATGGCGTCGCTCACGCCTTCTTGGTCAGGCTGCCGCCGGTGATCTTCTCGCAGGCGCCCTTGGGCAGAT
>NZ_DAOLKE010000377.1:0-3179 GCF_035331805.1 Plasticicumulans sp.
GCCTGCTGGTGCTCGGCGGCAGCCAGGGCGCGCTGGCGCTGAACCGGCTCGTGCCGCAGGCGCTGGCGCTGCTGCCGGCAGCGAACCGGCCCGAGGTCGTGCATCAGGCCGGCGGCCGCATGCTGGATGAAGCGGCTGCAGCCTATCGGGAGGCCGGCGTCGAGGCGCGCCTGGAGCCCTTCATCGACGACATGGCCGCGGCCTACGCCGCGGCCGATCTGGTTGTCTGCCGCGCCGGTGCGCTGACCGTCGCCGAACTCGCCGCCGCCGGCGTCGCCAGCCTGCTGGTGCCGTTCCCGTTCGCGGTCGACGACCACCAGAGCGCCAACGGCCGCTTCCTGGAGCGCGCCGGGGCCGCGCGCGTGCTCGTGCAGGCGACGCTGACGCCCGAATCCCTCGCCGCCGAACTCGCCGCGCTGCTGCCCGATCGCGAGCGGCTGCTGGCGATGGCGCTCGCCGCGCGCGCGCTGGCCCGGCCCGACGCGGCGCGCACGGTTGCCGAGCTGGGGCTGGCGCTCGCGCATCCGGCACCGGCTCCGACGAACCCGGCCGATCCGGCAAATCCGGCCGATCCGGCAAATCCCACGAATTCCGCGCAGGACCCCCGGACATGAGCAGTTACCCGATCGGCCCGCACGCGATGCGCCGCATCCGTCGCATCCATTTCGTCGGCATCGGCGGCGCCGGCATGAGCGGCATCGCCGAGGTGCTGCTGAACCTCGGCTACGCGGTCTCGGGCTCGGATCTGGCCCGCGGCCCGGCCACGCAGCGCCTCGCCGAACTCGGCGCCGACATCTTCATCGGTCACGACGCCGGACACGTCGCGCGGCGCGACTGCATCGTCGTCTCCAGCGCCGTCGCGCCCGACAATCCGGAGCTGGTGGCGGCGCGCGAGGCACGCATCCCGGTCGTGCCGCGCGCCGAGATGCTCGCCGAGCTGATGCGCTTCCGTTACGGCATCGCAGTCGCCGGCACGCACGGCAAGACCACGACCACCAGCCTGATCGCGAGCCTGCTCGCCGAGGGCGGGCTGGACCCGACCTTCGTGATCGGCGGGCGCCTGAACAGCGCCGGGGCCAACGCGCGGCTCGGTGCCGGCCGCTATCTGGTGGCCGAGGCGGACGAGTCCGACGCCTCGTTCCTGTACCTGCAGCCGATGATCTCGGTGGTCACCAACATCGACGCCGATCACCTGTCGACCTACGGCGGTGACTTCAACCGGCTGCGCGACACCTTCGTCGAGTTCCTGCATCACCTGCCGTTCTACGGGCTGGCGCTGCTGTGCGCCGATGATCCGGAGGTGCGCGCGCTGCTGCCGCGCATCGCCCGGCCGGTGCTGACCTACGGCATGACCGAGGACTGCGACGTGCGCGCCACCGACATCGTGCAGCGCGGCATGCAGACGCACTTCACCGCGCACCTGTCGGGCGGTGCCGTGGCGCTGAAGGTGACGCTGAACCTGCCGGGGCGGCACAGCGTGCTGAACGCGCTCGCCGCGATCGCAGTCGCGCACGAGCTTGGCGTGTCGGTCGATGCGATCCGCGAGGCGCTGACCAATTTCCAGGGCATCGGCCGGCGTTTTCACAGCCACGGCCACCTGCCGCTCGCCGGCGGCGGCTCGGTCGAACTGATGGACGACTACGGCCATCACCCGCGCGAGCTGGCGGCGGTGCTCGATGCGATCCGCGGCGGCTGGCCGGAGCGGCGGCTGGTGCTGGCCTTCCAGCCGCACCGCTACACGCGCACGCGCGACCTGTTCGATGACTTCGCGCAGGTGCTCTCCGGCGTCGGGGTGCTGCTGCTGACCGATGTCTACGCCGCCGGCGAGAAGCCGATTCCCGGTGCCGACGGCCGGGCGCTGGCGCGGGCGATCCGGGCGCGCGGGCGCGTCGATCCGATCTTCGTCGAGCGTGCTGCCGATCTGCCGGCGGCGCTGCCGGCGGTGCTGCGCGACGGCGATCTGGTGCTGCTGATGGGCGCCGGCGACATCGGCGCGGTGGCAACCCGGCTCGGTCGCGAGGGCTGGCCGCCGGCCGAAGCGTGACCCGGCCCGGCCTTTTTGCGAGAATCCCCGGTTTTTTTGCTGCGACGCAGCGCCCGAATGACGACGGTGCACCACACTGCACCCGGAACCGAAGATGACGACGAAGCCGATGTCCGACCCGAGCCCGCACTGCACCGATCCCGCCGCCTTCGGCAAGGTGGCCGTGCTCTATGGCGGCTGGTCGGCCGAACGCGAGGTATCGCTGCGCAGCGGCGCCACCGTGCTCGGCGCGCTGCGCCGGCGCGGCGTCGATGCACACGGCATCGATGCCGGCCGCGACGTGACCGACGTGCTGCGCGCCGGTGCCTATGACCGCGCCTTCATCGTGCTGCACGGCCGCGGCGGCGAGGACGGCGTGATCCAGGGCGCGCTGGAGCTGCTCGGCATCCCCTACACCGGCAGCGGCGTGCAGGCCTCGGCGATCGGCATGGACAAGCTGCGCACCAAGCAGATCTGGCTCGCCGAGGGCCTGCCGGTGCTCGCGCACCGGCTCGTGACCTGCGAGCGCGAGCTCGAAGGCGTCATCGAGACGCTCGGCCTGCCGCTCGCGGTCAAGCCGACGCGCGAGGGCTCCAGCATCGGCGTCAGCCGCGTCGAGCACGCCGGACAGCTCGCCGAAGCCTTCCGGCTGGCGGCGGCCTGCCGCTCGCCGGTGCTGATCGAGCCGTGGATCGTCGGTCGCGAGCTGACCGGCGCCGTGCTCGGCGATGCGGCGCTGCCGCTGATCCGCATGCAGGCCGCGGTCGAGTTCTACGACTACGAAGCCAAGTACAACCGCGACGACACCGTCTATCACTGCCCGGCCGGCCTGCCGGAGGCGCTGGAACAGTCGCTGCGCGAACTCTGCCGGCGTGCCTACGCGGCGGTCGGGGCGAGCGGCTGGGGCCGCGTCGATCTGGTGCTCGATGCCGAGGACCGGCCGTGGCTGCTCGAAGTCAACACCGTGCCCGGCATGACCGACCACAGTCTGGTGCCGATGGCCGCGCGCGCGGCCGGCATCGATGTCGAGTCGCTGTGCTGGCGCATCCTCGAAACCTCGCTCCCGGCGCAGGCGCACGCATGAGTGCGCTGCTGCGACGCCGGCGCCGGCGCGGGGCGACCGCGCGCGTGCTGCGCGGCAGCGCACTCATGCGTG
>NZ_DAOLKE010000378.1:0-1541 GCF_035331805.1 Plasticicumulans sp.
CTTCGCGCGCCTGCTGACCCGCCACGGCCTGCCGCCGGCCGGGCTGACCGCGCTGTTCCAGTGGGTGCCGCACCCGGCGGCGGCCGAACTGCACGAAGGCCTCGCCCGCCGCGGCGTGCTGGTGCGCCACTACGCCGAACCCGGCGGCCTGCGCTTCGGCCTGCCGCCGGACGAGGCCGCGCTGCGCCGGCTGGAACTGGCGCTGGCCGGCGTGCGCGCCGAGCGGCTGGGGCGGCGTTGAGGCACCGGCCGGCGCATCCGGCCGAAGGCTTGCCGTTCTTGTTCATTTTTCTGCTACGTTCATTGTTCGTGAACGCAGCGAAAAAATGAACAGATGACGCCGGACCCGACGACAAGCGCAGACTGGCCTCAGCACGCAGCCAGTGCCCTGCGCCGGCTGACCGGCCTGACGGTCGAATTCCACGCCGGAATCGGGGCGGCCACGACGGCCGGCGAGCCTGATGGTCACCTGCAGGTCGACGGGCATCGCTTCGAGGTGGAAATGAAGCGGGCGGAAACCGTGCTGGCCCGTCCGCAGCTGCCCGGGCGACTCGCCGCGGAAGCACGGCTGTTGCTCTGCGAGCGTGTGACCGCGGCCCAGGCCGGGCGACTGCGGGCTGCCGGGGTGCGCTATCTGGATGCTGCCGGCAACGCCTGGCTGCACGACGGCACGCTGTTCGTGCTGATCGAGGGACGCGAGCCGGTGACTTCGATCCGCAGCCGGATGCCGCGTCTGCTGCGTCCGGCCGGACTGAAGCTGCTGTTCCTGCTGCTGCGCGAGCCGGCGGCCGTCGCAGCGACCTATCGCGAACTGGCAGCGCGCAGCGGCATCTCGCTCGGCGCGGTCGGACAGGTGATGCAGGACCTGCGCGCCGCCGGTCATCTGCTCAGCGAACAGGGCCGCGCGCGGCTCGTGCGCCGGCGGACCCTGCTGGATCGCTGGGTCCCGGCCTATCAGGAAAACCTGCGGCCAAGACTCGTGTTCGGCGACTACACCCCGCTGGCAGCCGGGACCGACTGGCAGGCGTTCACGCCGGCTCCGGGCGTCGATTACTGGGGCGGCGATGCGGCTGCCGACCGGCTGACGCACTATCTGGCGTCCCGGACCCCGAGCCTGTACACCCGCGAAACCCTGCCTTCCCGGCTCGCGCTGCGCCAGCGCTGGCGTGCAGCGCGGCCGGAAGATGCCCGCGCCGGTCTGGTCATCCGCGTGCTGCGGGCCTTCTGGCCGCTGGAGGCCGATGATCCGCGTCATCCGGGGCTGGTGCCGCCCCTGCTCGTCTACGCCGATCTGCTCGGCAACGGGGATGACCGGTCCCGGGAGGCGGCCGCCAGGGTGTACGACGCGTATCTGGCCGTCGATCTGGACGCGCCGTGAGTCCGTGTGCGCCGCTGACGCTGCAGCATCCGCTGTCCCCGGAACTGGCCGGGGCACTGATGGCGCTGGCCGCCCGACTCGACGGCCGGCGCTGGTTCCTGATCGGCGCCGGCGCCCGTGACCTGCTGCTTGCCGAGTGTCCGCACGCCCGGCAGCCGCTGCG
>NZ_DAOLKE010000378.1:1641-3174 GCF_035331805.1 Plasticicumulans sp.
TCCGCTGATGCCGGCCGCCGCGGGGCCGGATGAGCGGCTGGATTGCGCACGGCGCCTGCTGCAGGCCTATGCCGACGGCATCACGGATGCACTCCCGCACATCGACCCTGCACACGGACGCACCTGACATGCCTCTGCCGCTGCTGCTCGCGCTCCTGCTGAGCTTCCCCATTCCCGCCCGTGCCGATCTGATCGTCACCGACGACACCGGCCGTGCCGTGCAGTTGCCGGCGCCGGCGCGGCGGATCGTTGCGGTGGCGCCGCATGCCGCCGAGCTGCTCCATGCCGCCGGTGCCGGGGCGGCGCTGGTCGGGGTCGTGCAGTACGCGGATTTTCCGCCGGCGGTGCGCACGCTGCCGAGCGTCGGTTCGTATACCGGCTTCGACCTCGAAGCGCTGCTGGCGCTGAAGCCCGATCTGGTGATCGGCTGGGACAGCGGCAATCCGCCGGCGCAGCTCGCGCGCATCGAGGCGCTCGGCATTCCGGTGTTCCGCACCGAGGCGCGCGTCGCCGATGACATCGCCACCGACATCGAGAAGCTCGGCGAGCTGGCCGGCACCGCGGCGGTGGCGACGCAGGCGGCGGCGGCGTTCCGGCAGCGGCTCGCGCAGCTGCGTCGCGAGCATGCCGGGCGGCGGCCGGTGCGCGTGTTCTATCAGGTCTGGGCCAGGCCGCTGGTGACGCTGAACGGCGAGCATCCGGTCAGCCACGTGCTCGCCGACTGCGGCGGCGTCAACGTGTTCGCGGCGCTGCCGGCACTGGCGCCGCAGATCGACGAGGAAGCCGTGCTCGCCGCCGATCCCGAGGTCATCATCGGCGGCGGCATGGACGGCGAGCGCCCGGAGTGGCTGGAGGACTGGCGCCGGCGCTGGCCGCAACTGGCGGCCGTGCGGGGCGGGCATCTGTACGCGGTGCCGCCGGACTGGCTGCACCGCTCCGGGCCGCGCCTGCTCGATGGCATGGAGCGGGTCTGCGCGCAGCTCGATGCGGCGCGCGGCGGCTGAACGGCGGTCTGCCGGCCGGCCGGTCCGGCCTTGACGCAGCGCAACGAATGCGGAATTTCCCTGTCACGGTTCGTTAAACTGGCGCACCACCCGGGGGAAGGACCACAAAGATCATGCGTCGCGTCGTGTTCAACCAGAAAGGCGGGGTCGGCAAGTCGACGATCACCTGCAATCTCGCGGCGATCGCCGCGGCCCGCGGCCGGCGCACGCTGGTCGTCGATCTCGATCCGCAGGCCAATTCCTCGCACTACCTGCTCGGCGGGGCCGCCGATGGCGAGGGGCCGACGGTCGCGGATTTCTTCGATGACATGCTGTCGTTCAAATTCAACCCGCCCGGACCCGAACACTTCGCGCGGCCGACGCCGTTCGTGAACCTGTTCGTGATGCCCTCGCAGGGCCGGCTGGAGGAACTCGGGCCCAAGCTCGAATCGCGCTACAAGATGTTCAAGCTGCGCGAGGCGCTCGAAAGCCTGCGCGGCTTCGACGAGATCTTCATCGACACGCCGCCGGCCGTGAACTTCTTCACGCG
>NZ_DAOLKE010000379.1:0-3162 GCF_035331805.1 Plasticicumulans sp.
CCGTCAGAGCACAGCCACATGATGATTCATACCCTTTCCATCGAGCTGGTCGGTGGTCCGATCAACTGCAAGCCATTGCTCTGGGTCGTCGAGATTCCCGGCGACTGGAACATCGAGGATCTGCGCGACCTGCTGTTCGACATGGTGAATCTCGATCCCGAGCACGCCAGCGGCTTCTACCTCGCCAACCAGCCCTGGGGCAGCGTGAAAATCTGGCTGGACGACGACGATGAGGATTACGACTTCCTGATCAGCGCGGCGCCGCTGCCGCCGGGCTGCTCCGAACCGGAAGACCCGGATGAACCCGAAGCGGCGGATGAGCCCGAAGATACCGACGAGCAGCCCCTGCAGACCTTCGACCAGCTCTACCCGCTGCCCAAGCACAAGAAGCTGTATTTCCTGTACGACTTCGGCGCCTGCTGGCGATTCGAAATCCGTCGCAAGGGCCGGTCGCGACCGGCGAAAGAAGGGGTCGAGTATCCGCAGGTGCTCACGAACGGCGGCCATCTGCCCGAATTCCAGGACGGCTGGTAAGCCAGCGACGGCAAGACTTGCCGCTACGCGGGACAGGACGGCAACGCCGACCTGCCCCGCATCGTCTTGAACTCTCCCCGCCCTCGCCCCATGTCTGGCGCGTACCGACGAGTCTGCACCTCCCCTCCCGCAGCCGGAACCTGCCATGACCGATACCGAAAATGAACTGGACACCCCGGTCGTCGAGCCCCTGAACGACGAAGCCGGCAACGACGCCGTCGCCGCGACCGATGACGCGGCCGGCGCCGACACCACGCTTGACGCCGAGGTGATCCCGGCCGATGCGCCGCTCGCGCCCGGCAGCGACGGCAACGGCGGCGAGATCGCCGTCGCCGCCGACGTGCTGCCCTCGCGACTGCTGCTGCTGCCGCTGTGGGAGCGGCCGTTCTTCCCGGCGCAGGCGCTGCCGCTGCTGATGAACGACGCGCCGTGGTGGCCGACGCTGGAGCAGGTCATGGAGCGCCCGCAGCGCATGGTCGGCCTGGTGCTGGTCAAGCCCGAGCAGGCCGACAATGCCAGCCCCGATGACTTCCACGAAGTCGGCACCATCGTGCGCGTGCACAACCTGATGCGCAGCGAAGGCAAGATGCAGTTCGTCGCGCAGGGCCTGCGCCGCTTCCGCATCCGCGAATGGCTGTCGACGCAGGCGCCGTACGAGGCCGTCGTCGAATACCTCGATTCCGAGGACTCGGTGAACACCGAGGAAATGCGCGCGTATTCGGTGGCGCTGATCAACACGATCAAGGAACTGCTGCCGCACAACCCGCTGTACGCCGAGGAACTGAAGTTCTTCCTGAACCGCTTCAACACCAATGATCCGTCGCCGCTCGCCGATTTCGCCGCGGCGATGACGACGGCCACCAAGGAGGAACTGCAGGAGGTGCTCGACACCGCGCCGGTGCTCGCGCGCATGAAGAAGGTGCTGGTGCTGCTGAAGAAGGAGACCGAGGTCGCCAAGCTGCAGTCGCAGATCCGCGAGCAGGTCGAGCACAAGCTGAGCGAGCAGCAGCGCGAGTTCTTCCTGAAGGAACAGTTGAAGACCATCCAGAAGGAACTCGGCATTTCCAAGGACGACCGCACCGCCGAATCCGAACGCTTCCGCGCCCGGCTCGAAGGCAGGACCGTGCCGGAAAAAGCCATGAAGGCGATCGAGGAGCAGTTCGAGAAGTTCGCCGTGCTTGAACCCGGTTCGCCGGAATACGCGGTGACGCGCAATTACCTCGACGTGCTGACCGACCTGCCCTGGGGCGTGCATTCGGTCGATCAGCTCGATCTGAAGCGCGCGCGCAAGATTCTCGATCGCGACCACGACGGCCTCGGCGACGTCAAGGACCGCATCCTCGAATTCCTCGCCGTCGGCGCGCTGAAGGGCGAGGTCGCCGGTTCCATCCTGCTGCTGGTCGGCCCGCCCGGCGTCGGCAAGACCTCGGTCGGCCGCTCGGTCGCCGCGGCGCTCGGGCGCGAGTTCTTCCGGCTGTCGCTCGGCGGCATGCGCGACGAGGCCGAGATCAAGGGCCACCGGCGCACCTACATCGGCGCGATGCCGGGCAAGTTCATCCAGGCGATCCGCGAGACCGGCGTCGCCAATCCGGTGATCATGCTCGACGAGATCGACAAGATCGGCGCGAGCTATCACGGCGATCCGGCCTCGGCGCTGCTCGAAGTGCTCGACCCGGAGCAGAACGTCGATTTCCTCGACCATTACCTCGACGTGCGTTTCGATCTGAGCAAGGTGCTGTTCGTCTGCACCGCCAACCAGCTCGATTCGATTCCGGGCCCGCTGCTCGATCGCATGGAGGTGATCCGGCTGTCCGGCTACATCACCAGCGAGAAGCTCGCGATCGCGAAGAATCACCTGTGGCCGCGGCTGCTGGAGCGCTCCGGCATCGAACCGAAGCAGTTGAAGCTCAGCGACGGCGCGCTCGAAAAGATCATCGAGGGCTACGCGCGCGAGGCCGGCGTGCGCAATCTCGAAAAGCAGCTCGGGCGCATCGTGCGCAAGGCGGCCGTGAAGCTGGTCGAGGGCGACCGCGACGGCAAGCCGATCAAGGTCAGCGCCAAGACGGTCGAGGAATGGCTCGGCAAGCCCGGCTTCCGGAATCTGCGCCCCGGCGCCGGCGTCGGCGTGGTCACCGGCCTCGCGTGGACGGCGATGGGCGGCGCGACGCTCGATGTCGAGGCGAGCCGCATCGGCAAGGGCCGCGGCTTCAAGCTGACCGGCCGGCTCGGCGAGGTCATGAAGGAATCGGCGAACATCGCCTGGAGCTACCTGAGCGCCAACGGCAGCGAGTTCGGCGTGCCCGAGGGCTACTTCGACGACGCGACCATCCACCTGCACGTGCCGGAAGGCGCAACGCCGAAGGACGGCCCGAGTGCCGGCGTGACGATGGCGAGCGCGCTGCTGTCCCTGGCCCGCAACGAGCAGCCGCGCGCGCTGGCGATGACCGGCGAGCTGACGCTGACCGGCCAGGTGCTGGCGATCGGCGGCGTGCGCGAGAAGGTCATCGCGGCCCGGCGCGTCGGCATCGACGAGCTGATCCTGCCCGAAGCCAACCGCGGCGACTTCGACGAACTGCCCGAACACATCCGCGCCGGCATCACCGTGCATTACGCGCAGACCTATGCGGA
>NZ_DAOLKE010000380.1:0-3139 GCF_035331805.1 Plasticicumulans sp.
GCGAGGCCGCGCGCGCGCAGGAGTGGGGCGAGGTGCTGGTGCGCGTGCAGCTCGCGCGCGCCGGAGCCGCCGACTGGCCGCTGGAGCTGCCGGCGCTCGCCTTCGGCGAAACCGGCGCGGCGGCCGGCGTGGTCGGCACGGCCTTCGCGTTGCACCAGTTCGCCCGCCGCTGCGCGCCGCCGGGCAGCGCGCTGCTGGCGCTGGCTTCCGACAACGGCGCGCGCGCGGCGCTGCGCCTCGATCCGCCCGCGGGCGACTGAACGCACGACCGACACGATGGCCAAGAAGAAGAAACACAAGCCGGATCCGGAAAGCTGGAAGTTCAAGCGCGGCCGCACGCAGCGCGGCCACATCGACAGCTGCGCGAGCGGCTACACGCAGACCGCGAAGAACCGCTTCCGGCAGGTGCATCACGTCGTGCCGGTCAGCAGCTGCTCGGACGCGACGATCTCGAAGTACGTGACGGCCGCCAAGCTCAAGCTGCTGCACAACTGCATGGCCGAGACCGACTGGAAGATCGACGCTGCCAAGAACGTCATCTCGCTGCCGCTGAAGCCCGTGTATCTCGACAAGCGCGCGCCGGCCGGCTGGGACAAGCTGCCCTGCCATCAGGTCGAGCACAATCCGGCCTATACCGATGCTGTCAGCGACTATCTGAAGGACAACGTCTGGAACAAGGTCCAGAAGCAGGCCAAGAGCTGCGAGCTCGACCCCGAGGACCTGAAGAAGAAGATGGAGGACGCGAGCGATCACTGGCGCGACTTCCTGACCGATCGCGGCAAGGAGCACGGCGGCACCAAGAAGTGCTGGGACAAGCAGATGAGCATGCCGGACACCTGGTACATCCCGTTCTCGATGAACCCGGGCACGCCGACGCCGCGTGCGCCGGTGAAGTGGGATGACCTGAGCGGCAGCATCAAGGAAAAGCTCAAGCAGCTGTTCCAGCTGCATTGACAGCCAGCCCGGCGCGGGGAGGCAGGCACGCATGTCCGAATACAAGCCCGAGTTCGTGATCTGGACCAGCCGCTACGTCGAGGGCTGGTGCACGCTGCTGCGGCCCGAGCCCTACGAGGATCTCTACGAGCTCGACTACGGCCAGCCGCTCGCCGATCGCTGGCCGGCCGATTCGGTCAGCCGCATGGACCCGGACCGGCCGAAGGACCTGCAGCTTGCCGACAGCGTGCGCTGCCCGTACGCGCGCACGGTCTCGACGCGGCTGCGCGCTGCGCTCGAAGCCGCCGGCGAGACGCGGCTCGAATTCCTGCCGCTCGCCATCCTCAACCACAAGGGGAGGGTCGCGGCGCGCGACTACTGGATCGTCAATCCGCCGTACACGCTCGACTGCATCGACCTCGACGCCTCGAACGCCCGCTGGGCCGGCAGGATGCTCGACGCCGACGATCCGTTCACGGCCTGCGACCGGCTGGTGCTGCGCCCCGAGGTCGTGCCGGCCGGGGTGCAGGTGTTCCGCGCGCGCTTCAAGCCGAGCCTGCTGCTGATGCGCCGTGCGCTGGCCGAAGCGCTGCTGAACGAGGGCCTGAGCGGCCTCGCCTTCGGCGAACCGGACGCCTACCGCGGGCTGGCGGCCTGACATGGACCCGCGCGATGCACGGCCGCTGATCGCCGGCGCGATCGAGGAGGACCTGACGCTCTATGCCGTCGGCGTGCCGGCCGGCGAGCTGCCCGGGCTGTTCGGCCGGGTATCGGAGAATTATCAGGCGCTCGGCATCGCCATCCTGCTCGCGAGCGGTGAACAGGCGCGCTACCGCGAGTGCCTGGTGCGCAGCGCCTGGGCGCGGCTGCACCAGTTGCGCTGCGCGGGCGCGCTGCAGCCGCCGGCGCGCGAGCGTGCGACCAGCTTCGGCGAGGGCCTGTTCGATGCGCTCGCCGCCGGCCACTGGCGGCTGGCTCACGACATCGCCGAAGCCTGCCCGCCGGGCTGGATCCCCGAGGGCGAGTACGAGGACGACTTCTGCCACATGCGGCTGATCGGCCTGCACACCGGCGACAGCCCGCCGGAGCCGGCCGCCGTGCAGGCGCTGCTCGCGCGTCACGCGCAGGTGCTCGACGGCGCGCGCACGCCGCGGCTCGCACTCGGGCAGGCGCTGTTCGATCACGACGCCGATGCCTTCGCGGCGGCCTTCGAGGATTTCCTGCGCGAGGAGCTTGAAGCGCGCATGGAAGCCCGCGAGCGCCTCGGCGAGCCGGACGCGGACGCGGCGCGGGTGTGGATGCGCGGCTACGTCGCGACCGAGGCGCTGGCGCTGCTGCGCGTGGCCGAAACCGCCGGCATCGCTCCGGCCGGTCCGCATCCGCTCTGTCCGCCCGGCTCGCTGCCGGCCGGGCCCTGCCCGAACTTCCCGGACCCCTTCGCTGAAATCGAGGCCGCACGCTGATGATCCCGGCCCCGCTGACGCCCGAGTTCGACGACCGCAGCGGCCACGCGCTGGCACCGCTCGCCGTCGCCGATGCCGAGGGCCGGCCGGTGCTGGCGCTGGTGGTGCAGGCGACCTTCGCGCTGTTCCCGGACCTCGCCGGTCGCGCCCCGCCGCTCGCGCCGCTGCAGCGCCCGATCGCGCTCGCCGGCGAGCACACCGGCGAGCCCGGGCGCTCCAGCCTGCGCCGCGAACCCGAGACCGCCTGGTTCAAGCCCGGCACCGATCTCGTGCTGCTCGGCCATGCGCAGGCGCCCGGCGGCGAGCCGGTCACGCAGCTCGATGCCGGCCTGCGCGTCGGAGCCACGCAGAAGATCGTGCGCGTGTTCGGCGACCGCGCCTGGACCGACACCGGCGCCGGCCTGTCGGTCAGCGGTCCGCAGCCCTTCCAGCGCCTGCCGCTCGTCTGGGAGCGCGCCTTCGGCGGCGTCGATGCCGCCGATGCGCAGCGCCGCTGCGAGCCGCGCAACCCCGTCGGCTGCGGTTTCGTCGCACCGGGCAGCCGGCTCGCCGGCCCGCAGCGCATGCCGAACCTCGAAGACCCGGCCGCGCCGCTGCGCCAGCCCGGCGACTGTCCGCCGCCGGCCGGCTTCGGCTTCATCGCCCCGCACTGGCAGCCGCGCGCGGCACTCGCCGGCACCTATGACGCGGGGTGGCAGGCGAGCCGCGCCCCGCGGCTGCCGGCGGACTTCCAGCCGGCCTTC
>NZ_DAOLKE010000381.1:0-3130 GCF_035331805.1 Plasticicumulans sp.
CGGGCCGGCGCGCTGGGCGGCGCTGCGCCGGGCCGCGCTCGCCGACGGCATCATCGATGCCGGCATCGCGGTGCTGGTCGAGCGCGTGCGCCGGCCCGAGGCCTACCGCTGGCCGGAGTGGATCGAGTTCCAGACGCTGGCGATCACGCGCGGCCTCGCGGGCTTCGATGCCGAGCTCACGCAGCTGTCCACCGATGCGCCCGGCATCGCCGAGATCGGCCTGATGTGCGCGCTCGACTGGCTGGACTTCCGCGGCATCGGCAGCGGCTGGCGCGATGCGCATCCGGCGCTCGTCGCCTGGCACGGGCAGCTGGCCTTGCGGCCGTCCTTCGCCGGCACGCTGCCGAAGGACCCGGCCTGACGGTGCACGGCTGGCGGAATCGGCGAGGCCCGACGATGCTTGCGGCTCGCCGCGAGGACCGCCCGCCGTGCAAGCCGATCCGATCCTGTTCGCCGTATTCCTGATCTTCACCGGTGCCGCCGTGCTGGCGGCGCTGGCGCTGTTCGCGCGCCAGTCGCTGCTGATCGCCTACATCGCGCTCGGCGGCCTGTGCGGCCCGGCCGGGTTCAATCTGGTCGCCGAGCCGCGCGTGATCGAGCAGATCGGTCACGTCGGCATCATCTTCCTGCTCTATCTGCTCGGTCTGAACCTGCACCCGCAGAAGCTGCTGACGATGCTGCGCGAGGCGACGCGCGTCACGGCGATCAGCTCGGCGGCGTTCGCGGCCGTCGCGGCGATCATCGTCTGGGGCTTCGGCTACACCTTCGCCGAAGGCATCGTCATCGGCGCGGTGATGATGTTCTCCAGCACCATCATCGGCCTGAAGCTGCTGCCGACCACGGCGCTGCACCAGCGGCACATGGGCGAGGTGATGATCTCGGTGCTGCTGCTGCAGGACATCCTCGCGATCTTCATCCTGCTGCTGCTGCAGGGCGCCGGCCAGGATGGCGGCACCGACTGGCTCGCGCTCGGGCAGCGGCTGCTGGCGCTGCCGCTGCTGTTCGGGCTGGCGCTGCTGCTGGAGCGCAAGCTGCTGATGCCGCTGATCGCGCGCTTCGACGTGATCCAGGAGTATGTCTTCCTGACCGCGGTCGGCTGGTGCCTCGGCATGGCGCAGCTTGCGCACGCGCTCGGGCTGTCCTACGAGATCGGCGCCTTCGTCGCCGGCGTCGCGCTCGCGACCAGCATCATCGCGACCTTCATCGCCGAGAGCCTGAAGCCGCTGCGCGACTTCTTCGTGATCATGTTCTTCTTCTCGGTCGGCGCGAGCTTCGAGCTCGGGGCGCTCGGCTCGGTGCTGCTGCCGGCGCTGGTGCTCGCGGCGGCGATGCTGTGGGTCAAGCCGCGCGTGTTCACGCGCCTGCTGCTCGCCGGCGGCGAAAAACCACGGCTGGCCTACGAGATCGGCGTGCGCCTCGGTCAGGTCAGCGAGTTCTCGCTGCTGATCGCGGTGCTGGCGACGCAGGCCGGCGTCATCGGCACCCGGGCCTCGTCGCTGATCCAGGCGGCGACGCTGCTGACCTTCATCGCCAGCTCGTACTGGGTGGTGCGCCGCTTCCCGACGCCGATGGCGGTCAACGACCGGCTGCGCCGCGACTGAGGCGCGGCGCGAAGACGCAGGTCGGGGGGTCAGGTCGCCAGTTCGGCGCTGATCGCCCTCTGCGTGTCGTGCGCGACGGCTTCGAGCTGCGCGAGCACCGGCAGCGCGCGCGAGACATCCCCGGACTTGCCGAGCTGTTCGAGCTCGAAGGCCAGGGCCGACAGCCGCAGCGCGCCGATGCTGCCGCTCGCGGACTTGAGCTTGTGTGCGATCTGGCCGAGCGTCATGGCGGCGCCACGCATCAGGGCCTCTTCCATCGCCGGCAACTGTTCGGCGAGATCGTCGAGGAAGTTCTGCAGCAGGTCACCGTAGGCATCTTCGAGCAGCTCACGCAGCTCGCCGAGCACGGTCGGATCGAGGATCGGCGGGTGTTCAGCACTCATCGGCGGTATCCAGGGGGCAGGGCGGGCGAAGATATACCCTCGCCCGGGCATCCATTAACATCCGTCCACTCACGGCCGGCGTGCTTGTTGCAAACCCTCACAGTGTCTGCAACCGGTTCGCGCTTGCATCCGAATCTTCGCATCCGGGGACGGGTTTCGCACCGATGGCGCTCGAGATCGAACACAAATTTCTGGTCACCGGCGACGGCTGGCGACAGGCCGTCGAGCGCAGCGTGCGCTTCAGTCAGGGCTACCTGGTCAGCGACGACATCCGCTCGGTGCGCGTGCGCCTCGAAGGCGACGAGGCCCGGCTGAACATCAAGCGCTCCGGCATCGGCACCAGCCGCGCCGAGTACGAATGGCCGATCCCGCCGGCCGAGGCCGCCGAAATCCTCGCGACGCTCTGCGGCGCGAAGGTCGAGAAGACCCGCCACTTCGTGCCGCACGCCGGGCATCTGTGGGAGATCGACGAGTTCGCCGGCGACAACGCCGGGCTGGTGGTCGCCGAGGTCGAGCTTGCCTTTGAAGGTGAGCCGTTCGCGCGCCCGGACTGGGTCGGGGCCGATGTCTCGCACGAGCTGCGCTACTACAACTCCCAGCTCGCCGTGCGCCCGTACCGCGACTGGACCGACGCCGAGCGCGGATGAACGGGCCGCAGGCACCGGTGGCGCACGTGCCGCGCGTGCGCGTCGATCTGGCCGGACAGCGGCTGTGGCTGCTCGCGGCCGATGGTCGCATCGAGGCCGGCTTCGCGGTCTCGACCGCTGCCAACGGCCCCGGCGAGCGCATGCACAGCGGCTGCACGCCGCGCGGCCGCCACCGCATCCGCGCGAAGATCGGCGCCGCTGCGCCCGTCGGCACGGTGTTCCGCGGCCGCCGCCCGACCGGCGAAACCTGGAGTCCCGCGTATGCCGCCACCCAGCCGGCCCGCGACTGGATCCTGAGCCGCATCCTGTGGCTCGGCGGCCTGGAGCCGGGCCGCAACCGCTACGGCGACTGCGACAGCCAGCGCCGCTACATCTACATCCACGGCACGCCCGACACCGAACCGATGGGCGTGCCGCGCTCGCACGGCTGCATCCGCATGCGCAACGCCGATGTCATCGAGCTGTTCGACCGGGTGCACGCCGGCGACGAGGTCTGGAT
>NZ_DAOLKE010000382.1:0-3123 GCF_035331805.1 Plasticicumulans sp.
GCGGCGGGCGCGTTCGGCGGCGTAGCGCGACTTGCCGGAGCGGGCGCCGCCGAGGATCAGCTCACGCATGCGCGGCATCCGCCGATCGCATCGAGTGCGGCACCGTGCAGCCTGCCGTTGCTGGCGACGATGGTCGTCGCGTCGAGATCGAGCGGCCGGCCGTCGAACTGCGTCACCGTGCCGCCGGCCTCGCCGATGATCACCGACAGCGCCGCGACATCGAGGATGTTCACGTCGGATTCGACGATCAGCTCGATCTTGCCGGAGGCGAGCAGGTGGTAGTGGTAGAAGTCGCCGAAGCCGCGGATGCGCGAGACGCTGCGGATCAGCTCGCCGATGCGCGTCCAGCAGCTTTCATCCTTCGTCAGCGTCTTGATGTTGCCGAGCGACAGCGTCGCGGCATCGAGCGCGTCGAAGTCGCTGACGCGGATGCGCGAGCCGTTCAGGAAGCTGCCGTAGCCGCGCTCGGCGTAGGCCATCTCGCCGTCGCCGAACATCGGCGCGTTGGAAACCCCGAGCACCAGCTCGCCGCGGTGCATCAGCGCGATCTGCGTCGAGAAGAACGGGTACTCGCGCACGAAGCTCTTGGTGCCGTCGATCGGGTCGACCAGCCACAGATACTCGGAATCGGCGTTGCTGCGCCCGGTTTCCTCGCCGAAGAAGCCGTGCTCCGGGAAGGCCGTCGTCAGCACGCCCTTGATCGCCTGCTCGGTCTCGACATCGGCGACCGTGACCGGCGTGCGGTCGGCCTTGACCGTGATCGCGAGGTTGCTCTGGTAGTACTTGCGGATGACTTCCTCGCCGGCACGCGCGGCCTCGATGGCGGCGGCGAGATAGGGGCTGTGGCTCATCGGTACGGGGTCTCTGCAGGGGGAATTCCACGCTGCAGTCTAACGGAGCGCTCCGCGAGCGGCCCATGCCCGGTGCGTGGCGCTCAGCCGGCACCGCGCCGGCGGCCGATCCACACGTAATACGGCGCGCGCAGGCCCGGCAGCCACGGCAGCGGCGCGCGCGCCTCGCGCAGCAGCACGGTGTCGAGTTTCGATTCGAGGCAGGGCAGGTGATCCGGGCTCGGATGCACGCCGTCGTGCCCGAACCACAGCGGCCAGAAGTGCCGCGCGAAGGTCGAGTGGCGCACGTGACCGGGCGCCGGCCGCGCGCGCGAGACGTAGAAGTCGGCGACCGCGAGCAGGCCGCCGGGCGCGAGCATCGCCACGGCGTTGTCGATGGCGCGATACCAGTCCGGGATCATCGACAGCGCATAGGCGCAGACCACGGCATCGACCGGCGCCGAAGGCTGCCAGTCGCAGGCGTCGGCCTCGACGATGCGCACGTTCGGCCAGTGTGCGGCGCGCTGGCGCGCCTGCGCGAGCAGCGGCCGGCACAGATCGACCAGCGTCACCGCGTCGAAATCGGCGAGCTGCGCGCCGAGGAAGCCGAGGTTGCGGCCGGTGCCGCCGCCGAGTTCGACCAGCGTGCCGCCGGGCGCAACGCGCGCGGCGAGTTCGAGCATCAGCTCGCGCCGGCCGTGCAGCAGGCGCTCGCGGAAGCCGTCGTAGGCAGCGGCCTGCGGGGCGTAGAAGGCGTCGAGCCGCGCGGCGTGGTCGCCGTCACGGGGCTGGCCGCGCAGCAGCGCGGCGAGGACGCGGGCATCTCCGGCGATCGACATCGGGCTTCCTCCGGGCGGCGTTCAGGGACATGCAGTGCCGAGCACTGCGGAACGCGCCGTCTTTTCAGCCCCTCCCCTCGCGGGGGAGGGCGGAGAGAGGGAAAAACCGCGCATTCGCGCAGGACGGGTATCGGATTGATCAGGCCGTGAGCGTGGCGATGTGGAAGCCCGCGTAGGTGTGCACGCGGTCGCCGGCGTGCAGGCGCCCGGCCAGCTCGCGCTCGAAGTGCAGCCGGGCCGTCAGCGGGCCGCGGCCGGGCACGTCGATCGTTTCCAGGTACTCGGGCCGGGCGTGGGCGCTGCGGAAGATCAGTCGCGCATCCGGCGTCGCCCGATCAAGGATCGCTGCCCATTCGGCGGCGAGCGCCTGCGGATGGAAGGCGCTCATCCAGTCCATGTGATCGAGCAGCACGAAGCGCGACAGGCGCTCGTCGGTGGCCTGCAGGAAGCCGGTGACGGTGTCGGTGTGCACGGCGATGCGCGCGGCGAGCCCGTCCTTCAGCCGGTAGAAGTTGTCGCGCTTCAGGTACTCCGGGCAGCAGTCCGGCGTGTAGCGGCCGCGCAGGTACAGCGCCCAGAAGTAGTTGTCGGCGAGCGGCAGCTCGCGGAACACGTAGTCGATCGCCTCGCGCACGAAGCCGGCGATGCCGTCCGGATGCTGGCGCTCGACCTCGATGCGCTGCGGGTGCGGCACGCCGAGCAGGCTCATCGTCAGCGGCCGCGACACCGCCCAGCGCACGCTGCGGTTCCACAGCAGCGGTGCGACCGCGGCGTCGTAGTGCGCGCGCTGGGCATCGAGATCGTGCGCTTCGAGCAGCGCCTCGACGGCGTGGCGAAGCTTCGGGCGCGCCACCAGCAGCGCCCGGAAACCGCGCGCGACCCAGCCCGACAGCCCGCGCCAGTAGAAGCCCTGCTGCGGCTGGCGCGGCGCGAACCAGTCGATGCGCGCATCCCAGTAGCGCGCCGCGAACGGCGACAGCTCGGCGCGCAGCGTGTCGCGGTACAGCTCGGGCGCATAGCGGTGCGCACCTTCGCCGAACAGCGCCCAGAAGTCGGCATAGGCCAGCCGCCGGATGCCGGCGAGCTTCAGCTCCAGCAGCGCGCTCTGGCGCGGATTGGCGTCGACGGCGTGGATCGCGGCCGGGGCGCACAGCGCGTAGTCGAGCACGTTGCAGCCGGCACTGGTGATCACCAGCAGCCGGTCGTCGGGGCCGATCGCCAGCGCCCGGCGATCAACGGCCGGGTCTTCCCAGCAGGCGTTGTAGACCAGCGAGTGCGCGTAGAGCGCATCGAACAGACGCTGGTGCAGGCGGTCGGCAAGAGCGGGCTGGGCGGCGGACACCGTCGGGTTCTCCGGAAGGCTCGGGACATTCGCCGCAGCCTGCTTGGCGGCGATGACCGTCCGGTGACGGGCCGCGGTCGGAACGGTGACGCGCGGGATGTGCGCGCCGCGG
>NZ_DAOLKE010000383.1:0-3122 GCF_035331805.1 Plasticicumulans sp.
GGCGTGCCTGGAAATGCGGGATGTGCGCGCATTTCGGGATCAGCAGCGTGTCGACCGGCCCGGACACGGCGCCGGCGATCCACGCGAGCTGCTTCGGCGTGCCGTATTCGTCATCGGCGCCCTGCAGCGCCAGCACCGGACAGCGGATCGCCGGCAGTTCGGCGACGATGTCCCACTCGCGGAAGGACTCCGACAGCCAGACGTCGGACCAGCCGGCGAAGGTCGCGACGGTCTTGTCGCCGTGGTAGCGCGCGAGCCTGGCCGGCAGATCGGTCGACTGCCAGGCATGCACGGCATCGCGGATGCCGGCGAGCGTGATCGCCTCGACGCGCACGTGCGCCGCCTCGGTGACGATCGCGCGCAGCCCGCGCGGGTGGCCGGCTGCGTGCAGCAGCGCGATCGAACCGCCGTCGCTGTGGCCGATCAGCAGGTAATCCCGGATGCCGGCGGCGGCCAGCACCGCCGGCAGCACTTCGAGGGCTTCGGCGTGCAGGTAGCGCGGCGTGCGCGGGCCGTCGAGCGGCGCGGAGTTGCCGAAGCCCTGACGCTCGTAGACGAAGCCGGGCAGGCCGAGGGCCTCGCAGAGCCCGGCCGGGAAGTCCTTCCACTGCGCGATGCTGCCGAGGCCCTCGTGCAGGAACACCAGCACCGGCGCGGCGGCCGCGCCGTCCGGGCGCAGGTGCTCGGCGCACAGCCGGCGATCGGCGATGTCGAGTTCGATCGGGGTGCGCGTGAGCTTCATGCCCTGCCCTCCGCCGGACGCGGAAACAGGGACGCACGCGGGCACGGGCGGATCGGCATGGCGATGACCTCGGGCGGATGGCAGGACCTGCGGGCGACTGTAGGCGAGTGCGGACGCTTCATCCGCCGCCGCCCGCGGCCTCGTCCTCGCCGTCATCGAGGCCGCCGCGGGCTTCGAGCCACAGCGCATTGACGATCGCGCCCAGGCACGCGAAGCCGAGCCCGAGCATCCACGTGAAGTACCACATCGTCAGTGCTCCTGTGGCGTCCGGACCTCGCCGCGGCCGGGTTCGGGCCCGGTTCCGGGTTCACCCAGCTTCGCGTAGGCCCAGGCGGTGTAGAGGATCACGACCGGCAGCAGCACGGCCGCTGCCGCGTACAGCCACATCAGCGTCAGCGGGCTGGCGGCAGCGTTCCACAGCGACAGGCTGGCCGCCGGATCGAGGCTCGACGGCAGCACGAACGGGAACAGCGCCACGCCGGCGCTGGCGAGCGTGCCGGCGAGCGCGACGGTCGAGCCGAGGAAGGCCGTCAGCGCGCGGTCACGCCAGGCCGCGAGTCCGGCCACCAGCGTGCCGGCGAGCGCCAGCGCCGGCAGCGTCAGCAGCAGCGGGTGCGCGGCGTAGCGATCGAGCCAGGCGCCGTTGACGAAGCTGAGCTGCGTGGCGGCCAGCGGCTGCTGCCAGTCGCTGCCGGCGGCATGCAGCCCCGGCAGCGTCGCGAGCAGCACGACCGCTGCGACCGACAGCGCCAGCACCGCGATCGCCGACCAGCCCAGCATGCGCCGCGCCCGCCAGCGCAGCACGCCGCGCACGCTGAACAGCAGCCGCGCCGCGCCGTGCTGCGCGAACAGCGCCAGCACCAGCACGGCGCAGACCACGGTGAACGGCAGCCAGGCGGCGGCGTGCGCCGGTGCGGCCTCGAACACCGGCTGCAGTGCATCGCCCTCGTGGCGAAACGGCAGGCCGGCGAACAGCCGCGCGAGCAGCGCGCCGAAGGCCAGCGCCGGCAGCACGCCGCCGGCGCAGAGCACGCCATCCCACAGCCGGCGCCAGCGCGGATCGTCGATCTGGTGACGGAAGCCGAAGCCGGCCGGGCGCAGCATCAGCCCGAACAGCGCGACCAGCAGCAGCGGCGTCAGCCCGGACAGCAGCACCGCGTACACCGGCGGCCACAGCGCGAACAGCAGGCCGCCGGCGACCACGAACCAGGTCTGGTTGCCTTCCCAGTGGCCTTCGATGGTCCCGATCAGCCGGCCGCGTTCGGCGTCGCTGCGCCCGAGCACCGGCAGCAGCGTGCCGATGCCGAGATCGAAGCCGGCGGTCAGCGCGAAGCCGAACAGGCTCAGGCCGGCGAGCGCCCAGGCGCCGAGGCGCAGCAGGTCGTAGTCGATGCCGTTCATGCGGAAAGCGCCTCCGGGCCGCGGCGCACACAGCGCACGATGAGAAAGATGCCGGTCGCGAACAGCAGCGCGTACAGGCCGATGAAGGCGCCGAGCGACGCCGTGACCGCTGCGGCATCGTGGGCCGAGGCGGCAAGGAAGGTCGGCAGCAGGCCGGCGACCGTCCACGGCTGGCGGCCGTATTCGGAGATCAGCCAGCCGCACTGGCTCGCGATCCACGGCAGCGGCCACGCCCAGAGCGCGGCGCGCAGCAGGCCGCGCTGCCCGAGCCGGTCGCGGGCACTGGCGACGAAGGCCCAGCCGTACAGGCCGAGCATCAGCAGGCTGCAGCCGACCATGATCCGGAAGCCCCAGAACAGCGGCCAGACCCGCGGCACGGTGTCGCGCGCGGCGCGGGCGATGTCGGCCTCGCCCGCCTGACGCGGATCGCGGACGTAGCGCTTCAGCAGCAGCGCGTAGCCGTAGTCGCCGGCGTGGCGCTCGAACTGCGCGCGCAGCTGCGCATCGCGCTCGCCGGCCCGCAGGCGCTCGCCGGCCTCATACGCGATCAGGCCGCGGCGGATGCGGGTCTCGCTCCCGGCGATCAGCTCCTTGAGCCCGGTCACCGGCCGGTCGATCGAGCGCGTCGCGATCAGCCCGAGCAGCCAGGGCACGCGCACGGCGTGATCGGTGCGCATCGCCTGTTCGTCGGGGATGCCGAACAGCGTGAACGGCGCCGGCGGCGGCCCGGTTTCCCACATCGATTCGATCGCAGCGAGCTTGACCTTCTGCACGTTGCCGAGCTCGTAACCGCTCTCGTCGCCGAGCGTGATCACCGACAGCACCGCCGCCAGCCCGAAGGCCGCGGCGATCGCGAAGCTGCGCCGCGCCAGCGCCCGCACCCGGCCGCGCAGCAGATACCAGGCGCTGACCGCCAGCACGAACGAGGCGCCGGTCACGTAGCAGGCGGCGACCGTGTGCACGAACTTCACCTGCGCGA
>NZ_DAOLKE010000384.1:0-3093 GCF_035331805.1 Plasticicumulans sp.
CCCGGCACCGGCGCCCGCCACGGCGGCGGCCGCCGAGCCGCCGGCCGCCGGCCCGGCCTTCGTGGAAGCCAACCCCGAGGCCGAGCGCCGGCTGCTGCCGGCCTTCGACACGCTGCTGTTCGGCAGCGACGAGCGCCTGCCGGCCGAGGCGCTGAACCCGGTCGAGCGGCAGGTGTACGCGCAGGTCGAGGCGCAGCTGAAGGCGGGACTGGCGCCCGACAGCCTGCCGAAGCTGCCGATGACGGTCGGCCTGCTGCTGCGCGAGCTGCAGGACCCGCTCGGCAGCCAGCGGCGCATCGAGGATCTGGTGCGCCGCGACCCGGCGCTGGCCGGCGACGTGCTGCGCATCGCCAACAGCCCGGCCTACCGCACCGGCGAGCAGCCGATCTCCAGCATCGAGTCGGCGCTGCGCCTGATCGGTCAGGAGGCGCTGAAGTCCATCGTCACCGCCGTGCTGATGCGGCCGATGATCCAGATCCGGCCGATCTACTTCCTGATGTTCGGCTCGCTGCTGTGGGATCAGGCCATGGGCAGCGCGCTCGCCGCGCGCCGGCTCGCGCAGGCCGGTGCCGGCGAAGGCGAAGCCATCGATCCCTTCGTCGCGTACTTCGCCGGCCTCACGCACAGCGTCGGGCGCATCGCGATCTTCCATCTCGTCGCCGACACCTTCGCCGCCTGCGGCGCACCGCTGCCGCCGCGCCCGCACGTGTTCCGGCTGCTGATGGAGCAGTACGGCAGCATCCTGTCGGCGACCATCGTCCGGCACTGGGGCGTCGGCATGCAGGTGCCGGTGGCGATCCACGACCAGTCGCGGATCGCGAAGGGCGAATCGCCCGCGGCCCTGATGCCGTTCAGCCGCCTGCTGTACCGCGCCCGGCTGCTCGCGGTCGCCTCGCTGCTGCGCCGCGAGGCGCAGTGGGAGGAAGAGCACCTCGCCGGCGCGCTGGCCGTGCACGGGCTGGCGCTCTGGCAGTGCCCGGAACTCACGGGACTGGCACGGGGCTCCTGACGCCGCTGGCCGCATCGTCGCCGGCCATCGCCGCGGCCCGGATCGCATCCGGCGGCGTGCCGGCCGGCGCGCGCACGTGCACGGTGCGCTGCGGGAACGGAATCTCGATGCCGAGCTCGCCGAAGCGCTGCTTCAGGCGCTTGTTGAACTCGCGCCCGACGTTCCACTGCTGGATCGGCTGCGTCTTGGTGCGCGCCTTGACGACGACGGCCGAATCCGCGAACTGGTCGACGCCGAGGATCTCCAGCGGCTCCAGGATCATCGGCCCGAACTTCTCGTCGCGGCGCAGTTCGGCGTCGATGTCGGTCAGCACCGAGCAGACGCGCTCCACGTCCTCGGCGTAGCCGATGCTCACGTCGAACACGTAGTACGAGTAGTCCTTGGTCAGGTTGCTGACCGTCGAGATCGAGCTGAACGGGATCGTGTGCACGGTGCCGGCCAGATCGCGCAGGCGCACGTAGCGCAGCGAGATCGCCTCGACCAGCCCGCCCTGACCGCCGACGTTGACCACATCACCGACCGCCATCACGTCCTCCATCAGGATGAAGGCGCCGGTGATCACGTCCTGCACCAGCTTCTGCGCGCCGAAGCCGACCGCGACGCCGACCACGCCGGCACCGGCGAGCAGCGGCCCGATGTTGACGCCAAGCTCCGAGAGCACGAGCAGCACGGCGATCGTGACCACGAAGATCGCCACCGCCTTGCGCCCGACCGTCAGCAGCGTGCGCGCCCGCGCGCTGCGGATGCGCTGGCGGCCGTGACGGTCGAGATCGGTCAGCTGTTCCTCGATCCAGATGCCGGCGAGTTCCCAGACCAGCAGCGCCCCGAGCACGACCGCGGTGATGCGCGCCAGCCCCGCGAGCAGCACCTGACCGGCCGGGCTGGTCAGCCAGCCGACGGCATCGACGTTCCAGCCTTCGAGCAGCAGCAGCACCGCCGCAAGCAGCAGCAGCACGCGCGCGAGCCGGCGCAGGACCTTCATCGCCCGGCCGACGCGCAGCGCCGATTCCGGCCGGCGCTGGCGCAGGTCGGCCTGACGGCGCTCCAGCCGGCGCAGGCCCTTGCGCACGCCGTGCGAGCCGTAGCGCACGATCAGGATCGCCACCAGCGTCGCGACCGAGGCGCGCAGCAGGAACAGGAAGCCGCCCTCGACCGCCAGCGCCCAGATCGCATACATCAGCGTCACGTAGATGATCGCGAGCCAGTGCCAGCTGCGCGACACGCGCATCGTGAACAGCCGCAGGCGCTGGCCGCCGGCCTTGCGGATCAGCGCCCCGACCGGCTCGCGCACGCTGAGGATCAGCACGATCACCTGCACGGCGACATACAGCCCGATCAGGCGCAGCACCGCATCGTGCACGCCCCAGGGCAGGCCGAGCAGGCGCGCCGCCTGCAGCGCCAGATACGCATAGACCGGCACCAGCACCAGCCGCCGCAGCCAGCGCTGCGTGAGCTTCGCCGCCTCGTCGCTGCACGGCAGCAGGCGCAGGCCGGGGTTGTCGGGCGCGAGCAGCACCCGCGCGATCGCCATGAGGCTGCGCACGATCACGGCCGCGTGGATGAACACCAGCACCAGCAGCCGCGTGCCGAACTTCGGATCGAGCACGGTCAGCACCGTCATCGCCGTCGCGTACAGCGCCGCGATCTGCGCACCTTCGATGACCAGGCGCAGCAGCGACCACAGCAGCCGGCCGCTGCAGTGCGCCGGCGTGCGCGTGCCGATGGCGCGGTGCAGACCGCGGAACAGCAGCCAGACCGCCGCGAAGGCCGCGTAGCCGGCGAGCATCACTAGCGCCAGCGGCTTCAGCACGGCGAGGGTCTCCTCCAGCGCCAGCGGATCGCGCACGCGCTCGACCAGCCAGCCGGCGGCCGACTGCGCGGCAACCAGATTGCCGGCGAGTGTGCCGACATCCTCGCCGACCGTGCCGATGCGCCGCGCCACCGCATCGAGCAGCTGCGCCGTGGCATCGGTCACGCGCGGCGTGGCCGGCGCATCGGCCGGTGGCGCGAGCGGCGTGCCGGCGCTGCTGGTCGTGCCGTCGGCTGTCGTGCCGCTGCCGGCGGAACCGGCGCGCGAGCTGGCC
>NZ_DAOLKE010000385.1:0-3087 GCF_035331805.1 Plasticicumulans sp.
AGGCGCCGCGCGCGGTGATGCCCATCTTCTTGTGGTCGTAGCCGGCCGAGCCGCCGGAGGCGAAGGCATCGCCGAGCCAGAAGCCGTATTCGAGCGCCAGACCGTTGGCGATGTCCGAGAAGGTCGCCGTGCCCTTGTCGGCGGCGACCACCAGATACGGGTCATCGGCGTCGTAGCGCACGACACGCGCCGGCGGCACGACCTCGCCGTGCACGAGGTTGTCGGTGATGTCGAGCATGCCGCGCATCAGCGTCTTGTAGCAGTGCACGACCTCCTGCATCAGCGCCTCGCGCTCGGCCGGCGGGCGCTTGACGACGAAGCCGCCCTTGGAGCCGACCGGCACGATCACGGCGTTCTTGACCTGCTGCGCCTTCACGAGCCCGAGCACCTCGGTGCGGAAGTCCTCGCGCCGGTCCGACCAGCGGATGCCGCCGCGTGCGACGCGGCCGCCGCGCAGGTGGATGGCCTCGGCGCGCGGCGAGTACACCCAGATCTCGAACATCGGCCGCGGCAGCGGCAGCTCCGGAATCTTCGCCGGGTCGAACTTGAACGACAGGTATTCCTTCGGCCCGCCGTCGGTGCCGGGCTGGCCGGGCTGGCTGGTCTGGTAGAAATTGGTGCGCAGCGTCGCGAGGATCACCGCGAGGAAGCGGCGCAGGATGCGGTCCTCATCGAGCACGGCGACGTTTTCGAGCGCCGACTCGATGCCGCCGGCGAGCTGTTCGCAGCGCGCCGCGTCCGGGTGATCGGGATCGAAGCGCGCGACGAACAGCGCCGCGAGCTGGCCGGTGATCGGCGCGTGGCGCGCCAGCGTCTCCTCCATGTAGCTCTGCGAGAACGGCACCCGCGTCTGCAGCAGGTACTTGGCGTAGGCGCGCAGCACGACGACCTCGCGCCAGCCGAGCCCGGCGCCGAGCACCAGCCGGTTGAAGCCGTCGTTCTCCAGCGCCCCGGCCCAGACCTGCGCGAAGGCCTGCTCGAACAGCGCGCGCACGCGCCCGACATCGACGTGGATGCCGGCGCTCTCGCGCAGGTCGAAGTCGAGCACCCACAGCGGCCCGGCCTCGCCGCGCGGCTCGACCTCGTAGGGGCGCGTCTCCATGACCGCGAGGCCCATGCGTTCGAGCATCGGCAGCACGTTGGTCAGCGGCACGACCGGCGCGCGGCCGTAGAGCTTGAAGCGCAGCCAGCCCTCGGGCGATTCCTGCGGCCGGTACAGGTGCAGGCCGAGCGGCGCGCCGCCGACGACGGCTTCGAGCCGGTCGATGTCGCCGACCGCGGCGCGCGGCGTGAAGTCCTCCTGGTACGCGGCCCCGAAGGCGCCGGCGTAGCGGTTGTACAGCGCGATGCCGCCGCCCTCGCCGTGTGCCTCGATCAGCGCCGCGCGCAGGCCGTCCTCCCACGACAGCATCGTCTCGCGCAGGCGCGCGCGGATTTCCTCGACGCTGTAGGCCGGGATGTGGCCCGGCGTCGTGCGGATCGTGAACAGCACGCGCGCCAGCACCGACTCGCCGAACTCGACCCAGAAGTCGGCGCCGTGACCGTTCAGCGCCGCGATCAGCACGTCCTGCATGCGCTTGCGCAGATCGGTGTTGTAGCGCTCGCGCGGCACGTAGATCAGCGCCGTCGCGTAGCGCTCGTAGGCATCGATGCGGATGAACACGCGCAGGTGCTGGCGTTCTTCGAGGTGCAGGATGCCGGTGGCGATCGGGTACAGCTCGTCGACGCTCGCCTGCAGCAGCTCGTCGCGCGGATAGGTGGCGAGGATGTGCTTCAGCGCCTTGCCGGAATGGCTGACCGCCGGCAGCCCGGCGCGCTCGATCACCGCCCGCACCTTGGCGCGCAGCACCGGAATCCCGAACGGACTGGTCTGGTAGGCGCTCGACGTATACAGGCCGAGGAAGCGCCATTCGCCGATGACCCGGCCGGCTTCGTCGAAGCGCTTGATGCCGAGGTAATCGAGCTGCACCGGCCGGTGCACGGTCGAGCGGGCGTTGGCCTTGGTCATGACCAGCAGCACCGGTGCCAGCGCCAGGCGCCGGTGCTGCGGCGGCAGCGCGTTGAAGCGCGTGTCGTGATGCGCGGCGGCCCCGCGGCGCAGGCCGAGCCCGGTGCCCGGCTCCGGGTGCAGCACCAGCTCGCCGTCGAGTTCTTCGAGCCGGTAGCCGCTGTAGCCGAGCAGCGTGAAGTGGTTGTCGGCCGCCCAGTCGAGGAAGGCGCGCGCCTCCTCGACCTCGGCGACCGGCACCGGCAGCTTCGCCGCATCGAGCTCATCGGCGATTTCATTGAGGCGCGCGAGCATGCGCGGCCAGTCCTCGACCGCGGCGCGCACGTCATCGAGCACGCGCGCCAGATCGTCGCGCAGCGTTTCGAGGCGGGCCGCATCGGTCTCGCGGTCGATCGCGAACTGCATCACCGCGAGCTGCACGCCATCGCCGGCCCCGGTCTCGGCCACCGACAGCGGCTCGCCGTCCTCGTCGTAGGCGATGGCCAGCACCGGGTGGATCAGCCGGTGCACGGTGAAGCCGTGGCGGTTGAGTTCCATGCTCACCGAATCGACCAGGAACGGCATGTCCGGCACGACCAGCTCGATCGCCGTATGCGTCGAGCGCCAGCCGTGCTCGTCGTAGCCCGGGTTGTAGACGCGCAGGCCGATCTCGCCGGTGCGTGTGCGCCGCAGCAGGTTCCAGTGCGAGAGCACGGCGCCGTAGAGGTCTTCGGGATCGTCGTTGATCAGGTCCTCGGGCGCGACGCGCGCGAAGTACACGCGCGCGAACTGCGCGGCGACCGCACCGCCGGCCGGCAGGCGCTCGGTGAGCCGCGCCGCGACGCGCTCGATCAGTTCGGCCTTCTTGTCCGCTGGGCTGCTGCTCATGGTGGGGAACCTCGGATTGCGCTTCTCGGGAGGGCGCGCCCGTCGGCGGGCGTCTGCTTGGTGTCACCTGCGCCGGCGCCGGGTTCGGGGAACGCGGACGGCGTACCGGGCAGGGGGTGGTAGCGGGAGTGGCGGGAAGTCTAGACGGCGGGGGAAGGCAGGGCAAACGCATCTTCCCACTCTATGAAAACGCCATGACAGACAATTGCTTG
>NZ_DAOLKE010000386.1:0-3087 GCF_035331805.1 Plasticicumulans sp.
GCGGGAAAGGCTGCGGATCAGGTCGCCAGGCTCTTCTGCGCCGGCAGCGCCTCGCCGGTGTGCACCTCGTCGCGGCCGGTCAGCAGGCGCAGGCCGGCGCGGTAGAAGGCGACCGCGGCCGGGCTGTCGTGCTCTTCGAGCAGCGCGCCGAGGGCCTCATAGGTATCGGCCATCGGCGTGATCTTCAGGCTGGCTTCGAGGTAGGCGCGGGCCTTGTCGAGCTTGTGGGCGCGGGCGGCGAGGCGCCCGAGCGTCAGCAGCAGCCAGGGATTGTCCTTGTGCACCGACAGCCAGCCCTCGGCGGTCGCGAGCTGCGCGTTCGGGTCGCCGCGGCCGAGCTGGCCGTAGGCGATGCAGAGCGGGTTGCTCCACTTCTGCGCGAGCGCGGCCTTCAGCACCTTCTCGGCCTCGGCCGGGTCATGCTCGCGCAGGCTGCCGACGTATTCGATCAGCAGGGTTTCCTCGTTGCGCAGCGCGCGCGGCACGCCGTTCCAGGCGCGCTGCACGTCGGCGGCGACGCCGCGGCGCGTGGTGCTGGCGAGGCGTTCGCGGTGCACCTGGATCTGGCCGTCGTGGAAGCCGGACTCGTCGAGCAGCTTGCGCTTGCGCAGCTCCGGCAGCAGGCGCAGCGCGTGGTCCCAGTCGCCGATGCGGCTGGCGATCTCAAGCTGCAGTTCGAGCACGCGCGGCTGGTTCGGGGCGAGCGTCTGCACGTCGTGCAGCACCTTGCGCGCGCCCTCGACGTCGTCGTCCTCCAGCAGCATCTCGGCGCGGGCGATGCCGACGATCGCGACCGCATCGCGCGGCAGCTTGGCGGCCTGCTCGAAGTAGCGCTCGCGGCGGTCCTTGGCGCCGAGGCGGTGCGCGGCGCGCGCGGCACCGACGAAGTACAGCGCGCGGTTGGTCTCGGCGAGCACGATGCCCTTCTGGAACGCGCTCTCGGCGGCCTGCAGGCGGCCTTCCTCCAGCGCCTTCTGGCCGAGGGCGAGCAGGCGCGCGGCCTTGCGCTCGCGCCGGCGCGTGCTGATCGCGCGCAGCGTGCCCGGCATGCGCAGCAGGCGGCCGAGGTAGCGGATCAGCTTGTAGAGGATGAAGAAGCCGAGCACGCCGATCACCAGCGCCGCGGCGACCGAGGTCTCGATGGTCCAGTTGCCGACGGTGATCAGCACGTAGCCGGCGTCCTGGCGCACCAGCCAGGCGAGGCCGACCGCGGAGAACAGCGCAACGATGAGGCCGATCAGGAAGCTCACGGCTTGACCTCCCCGGCCGGGGCGGCTTCAGGCGTGGCCGCCGGGGCGGGGGCAGCGGCCGGGGCGGGCGGCGTCACCGGGCCGACGGCCGACTTCACCGGCTGGCGGCGCGCGAGGATTTCGTTGAAGGCCTGCACGGTGCCGGTCAGATCGGGCAGGTAGGGCTGGAACTGCGTCTGCGCGAGGCCGTCGACTTCCTTGGCCATCGCCTGCACCTGCGCATCGGCGGTGTCGAAGTATTCCTTCAGCAGGCCCTGCGCGAGCTGCGCCGACTGCTGGAAGGCGACGGCGTCCTCACGCAGCAGCGCGACGCGCATGCCTTCGAGGTTCAGCTTCAGGTTCTCGTGCAGGAAGTAGGATTCCTTCGGCGACATCAGCGGCTGCGACTGCGTGCGCTCGTGCTTGATGACGACGATGTCCTTGATCTGATTCCAGGCGTTGGTCGCGAGGCGCTCGTACCACGGGTCCTCGCTGTCCGGCACGCTGTTCTCGAGCTGCGGCTTGACGCGTGCCTTCAGGTTGTCGACCTGGATGTCGGGGCGCACGCGCAGCGTCGCGGCCTTGCCTTCGAGCTCGATGATGCGCGCCGACAGCGCCGCGTGATCCGGCAGGCGCACGCCGCGCACGGTGGCGACGTTCTCGGCGAGCATGCGCTGCACGCTCGCGAACGCGAGTTCGTTGGCGGCACCGAGGCGCTGCTCGGCCAGCGACAGCGCGGCGAGCGCGGCCTTCGGGTCCTTTTCGAGCGCGAGCTTGTGGTTGGCGATGCGCAGCAGATAGCCGACTTCGGACAGCGTCAGCGCGTTCACGTCACCGCGCGCGGCGGCGGTCTTGGCGGCCTCGACCTCGTCGAACAGGCCGCGCTGGCCGAGCTGCAGCGTCTGCACGCGGTCGGCGAGCGCGGTCAGGTCGGCGGCCTGCTTCTTCTGCACGTCGGCGATCTGGCCGGAGAACTGGCCGGTCAGCGAGGACTTGGCGGCGGCGAGCTCGTCCTGCACGGACTTGACCACGGCCTGCATGTCGGCGAGCTGCTTGGCGCCCTGCGCCTGGCTGTCGCTGATCGCCTTCTTCACGCGCGCATCGAGTTCGGCGTCGTGCTGGATCGTGGCCTGCCGGCCCTGCCACCACTGGTACCCGACGTAGGCCGTGCCGGCCGCCGCGGCCAGCGCCACCGCCAGCGCGATGCCGCCGAGCGGGCTGCTGCCGCTGCGCACCGGTACGGCCTCGACCGCTGTCGCCTTGGCCGGCGCCGCCGGTGCTGCCTTGCCGCCCGCCGGCTTGTCGTCAGCCTTCGGCGCGCCCTTGCCGCCCGTCAGGATCGGCGCCTGCGGTGATGGCTTGCCCGGTTGGGTCGTCTTGTCCGTCATGTCGGGTCCTCTGGTGGATCGCTGGTGGGATCACGCGCGGTGATCGCAGGTGGTTCCGGTGTGGTTGCTGGAGTGATCGTGTGGGTCGTGTGCTCTGCCGTGCGCGCCGAATGCCACCCGGCCAGCGCAGCCACGATCGCCGCTGCATCGGCGCCCGTGGCGATCACGGGCGCGTGCGACCAGCCCAGATCGCGGGCCAGACGGGCGGCGCGCGGGCTGACGACCAGCAGGGGCGTCGAGAGCAGCGATTCTCGCCCGCGCGCGTCAAGCAGATCAAAGAGATTCGTCAAGGATTCGTTGCTGCTCGCCGTGACGATGTCGATCGCCCCGTCGCGCAGCCAGCCGGCGAGGCGCTGCGGGTCGGCATCGGGCGGCGGCGCGCGCCGGTAGAGCTCGGCGATCACGACCTCGGCGCCGCGGCGCCCGAGTTCGGCGCCGAGCAGCTCGCGCCCGCCCTCGCCGCGCAGGAT
>NZ_DAOLKE010000387.1:0-3084 GCF_035331805.1 Plasticicumulans sp.
TTGGCCATCGGACGCGCGCCGCTGGCGCCCTCGGCGCTGATGAGCCTGATCGTGTGGGCCGGCGTGCGCGCCGGGCCCGGGCCGTAACCGTCCTTCATGCCCTTCGGCCCCGGCCACCACTGGAAGCGGCCCAGCGTCGCCCGCTGGCTGGTGTCGAGCACGTCATAGAGCTTCTGCAGCGCCACGCCGCTCGCCTTCATCTGCTGCATGCGCTCCTCCAGACGCTGCTCCATGGCCTTGTGGCGCTCGATCGCACCCATGGTCTGCATCTGCTCGCGCCACTGGCGCCATTCCTCCGGCGAGCGCTGCGGCGGCTGCGGGCGGGCGGCGACGAAGGCGTCCCAGACCGGTTTCTGCTCGGGGCGCAGCTTCAGCGCCTGTTCGAGCTGCTCGAAGCGCTGCTCCATGCGCTCGTGCATGCGCGCCCAGTGCCGGGCCGGATCGCGGCCCTCGTGCATGCCGGGGCCATCGTCCGGGCCGTCCATCGGCGGCCGGGCATTGGCGAGCGGCATCGCCAGCGTCGCGGCGAGCGCGGCGACCAGCAGTGCGCTGCGCCGGCGCAGCGCCGGGGACGGATTGGGGTGACGGTCATGGAAGTTCGGGCTCATGTCGGCATCCTCCTCGGGACCTGCCTGTTTTCGACGCTGCCCATTCAACGTCGCTGCCGTCACCCGCACGCATCGGCACGTCGGCCGGGCGTAACCATGCGTAACCACCGCTGCCGCCGCGCGCACCGAACGCATATAAAAGGCGCTTATGAACGAGCACATCCTGATCGTCGACGATGACCCCGAACTGCGCCGCCTGCTGGCGGATTACCTCGGCCGCAACGGCCTGCGCGTCAGCGAGGCCGGTGACGGGACCGCGATGCACGCGGCCCTCGCCGCCGGCGGCATCGAGCTGGTGATCCTCGACCTGATGCTGCCGGGCGAGGACGGCCTGAGCCTCTGCCGCTCGCTGCGCGCGCGCTCGGCGCTGCCGGTGATCATGCTGACCGCGCGCGGTGACGACACCGACCGCATCGTCGGCCTGGAGATGGGGGCCGACGACTACCTGCCGAAGCCCTTCAACCCGCGCGAGCTGCTGGCGCGCATCCGCAGCGTGCTGCGCCGTGCGCAGAACCCGGGACCGGCCGCGAACCCCGCCGCAGCCGGCGGCGCGGCGCGCGGCGAGATCGCCGCATTCCGCTTCCATGACTGGACGCTCGATGTCGCCGCGCGCCAGCTCGTCGATCCGCAGGGCACGATCGTCGCGCTCGGCTCGGCCGAGTACCGGCTGCTGAAGGCGCTGGCCGAGCACGGCGGACGCGTGCTGTCGCGCGACCGCCTGCTCGACCTGACCCAGGGCCGCGAGGCCGGGCCCTTCGACCGCAGCGTCGACATGCTGGTCAGCCGCATCCGCCGCCGCCTCGGCGACGATCCGAAGGAGCCGGCGATCATCCGCACCGTGCGCAACGAGGGCTACCTGCTGACCGGTCCGGTCACGCGCGAATACGGCTGAGCGCGCGCCGATGCCGCACCGCCCCCGCCGCCTGCGCCTGGCTCCGGCCAGCCTGTTCGGCCGCCTGCTGCTGCTGCTGCTCGCCGGCCTCGGCGCCGCGCTCGCGCTCAGCGCCTGGCTGACGCTCACCGATCGCGGCGAGGCGCTGTACCGCGTGCTCGTCACCGACAACGCCGAGCGCATCGCCAACCTCGTCGAACTGCTCGACGGCCTCGACGAGGGCGACCGCGCGCGCGTCGTCGATGCGCTCGACCTGCCGCCGCTGTACATCCGCCTCGATCTCGCCTGGGCCGGCAACCCGGCCGAGGTCTCGCCGCAGGCCGCGGCACTCGCCGGCGCGCTGCACGCGCAGCTCGGCGACGACCGGCCGCTGGCGGTCAGCCTCAGCCACGGCGAGGCCGCCGGCAGCGGCAGGGACGAGGACGACGGCAAGGGCCGGCGGGCGCCGAGCTTCTTCGTGCAGGTCGGGCTGGCCGATGGCGGCACCGTCAGCTTCCTGTACGTGCTGCCGCGCTTCATCGGCGCGCAGCCGGTGCGGCTGCTGGCGGCGCTGGCGCTGGTCAGCGTCATCGTGCTCGCGGTGTCGGTGCTCGCCGTGCGCGGGCTGACCCGGCCGCTGGCGCGGCTCGCCGGCGCGGCGCGCGAACTCGGCACCGATCTCGAGCGGCCGCCGCTGCCGGAAACCGGGCCGGTCGAGGTGCGTGACGCGGCGATCGCATTCAACGACATGCAGGCGCGGCTGCGCCGCCAGCTCGCCGAGCGCGACCAGCTGCTCGCCGCCGTCTCGCACGACCTGAAGACGCCGCTGGCGCGCCTGCGCCTGCGCCTGGAGCTGATCGGCGAATCCGGCGTGCAGGCGCGCGCGCTCGCCGATCTCGCCGATCTCGAAACCACGGTCGCCGACACGCTCGACTTCCTGCGCGCCGGGCGCGAGGAGGCGACGGTGCCGGTCGCGATCGGCGCCCTCGCCGAGGCGCTCGCCGACGATGCCGCCGACACCGGCGCGGCGGTCGAGGTGCTCGGCGACGGCGGCGCACCGCTGCCGGCCCGGCCGCGGGCACTGCGCCGCTGTCTGCAGAACCTGCTCGACAACGCGCTGCGCTACGGCGCCGGCGACGGCCCGGTCGAGATCGTGCTGCGCGATGCACCGCAGGCGCTCGGCATCTGCATCCGCGACCGCGGCCCCGGCCTGCCGGAGACCGAACTCGAACGTGTGTTCGAGCCGTTCCGGCGCCTCGAACATTCGCGCTCGCGCGCCACCGGCGGCACCGGCCTCGGCCTGTCGATCGCCCGTGCTCTCGCCCGCAGCCACGGCGGCGAACTGACGCTCGCCAACCGCGACGACGGCCCCGGCCTCGAAGCGCGACTGACGCTGCCACGCCCGCCGGCCGCCGGCCGCAGCTGACGCGGAACACTCGACCACCATCTGGCAACGACGGCCGCGCCGGCGCCGGCGGCTCGGTTTAGACTCCGCGCTCACCGGTGAGCAATTGCACCGGAACCGTGCACGGAGACGATCTGTGGGCCCAGATGCCGATACCCCCGAAGGCCGCGCCGCCCGCGTCGATGCGCTCGACCGCGAGC
>NZ_DAOLKE010000388.1:0-3078 GCF_035331805.1 Plasticicumulans sp.
GCACTGTATCCGCAGCTCGCCGTGCCCGACGGCACGCGAGCCACGTCCGTCGCCGACGAGGGTTTCGCCGCCGGCGGCCTCGCCGGCAACGCGCTGACGCTGAACGCACCGGCTGCCGCCCCGCCGCCGGCACCGGCCGCGCCGGTGTTCCAGTCCGAGCTGGCCGACGAAGCCGGCGCCGGCAGCGACGAGCGCACGGCCCGCGAACGGGCGATGCGCGAATACGAGAAGCGCAAGAGCGAGCGCGCGATGAAATCGCAGGACTCCTCGTCGGCTCCGCGCCGGCAGCAGCAGGTCGAGCGCTACACCGCCGACGTGCAGGTGCAGACCGGCCCCGGCCAGCCGGACTGGCGCTGGAGCAGCGCGCGGCTCGACTGGAGCGGTCCGGTCGCACCGGAGGCGACGCTGACGCTGTGGCTGCTGTCGCCGCCGCTCGCCGCCGCCTGGCGGCTTATTGGCGTGCTGCTGCTGTTCGTGCTGCTGTGGCGGCTCGCGCGCTGCCGGCCGCGCCCGCCGGCTGCGGCGGCACCGGTCGAACCGGCACCAATCCCGTCTGCCGCCGCCCCGGCGCTGCTGCTGCTCGCCGCACTCGGCCTCGCCGGCCTGCCGCGCCCGGCCGCGGCCGACTTCCCGCCCGATCATCTGCTCGAAGAACTGCGCACGCGCCTGTCCGAGCCGCCGGCCTGTGCGCCCGCCTGCGCGACGCTCGAACACCTGCGGCTGCAGCTCGATCCGGCCCGTCTGGTCATCACCGCCGACTACGCGGCCGCCGCCGACACGCTCGCCGCGCTGCCGCTCGCCGGCGCCCGCGTCGAACCGGCCGCGGTGACGCTCGACGGCCAGCCGGCCTGGCTCGCACGCGCTGAGGACGGTGCCTGGGCCGTGCGTCTGCCGGCCGGCCGGCATCGCGTCGTGCTCGACGTGCCGCTGCCGCCCGAGCTGGTCACGCTCGACCTGCCGCTCGTGCTCGCCCCGGCCGAAGTCGAGGTCGAGGCCGAGGGCTGGCAGGTCAGCGGCGTGCGCAACGGCCGCGCCGGGGACGGCAACCTGCGCCTGCTGCGCGCGCAGGACGACAGCGCCGGCGAAACCCGGCTCGAAGCCGGCACGCTGCCGCCGTGGCTGCGCGTGACGCGCGAACTCGTGCTCGGCCCGGCCGACTGGAGCGTCGAGACCACGGTCGAGCGCCTGTCACAGCCCGGGGCGGCGATCGGCGTCGAGATTCCGCTGCTGCCCGGCGAGCGTCCGACCGGCGCCGGCCTGCGCATCGAGCACGGCCGCCTGGCGCTGACCCTCGGCCCCGAGGACACCGAAAGCCGCTGGAGCAGCACGCTCGCACGCAGCGACACGCTCACGCTCGCCGCCGGCGACGGGCCGTGGTCCGAGGTCTGGCGGCTGTCGGCCGCGCCGCTCTGGCACGTCGAATCCGAGGGCACGCCGCTGGTGCACCGCTACACCGCCGGCAACGGCGACTGGCAGCCCGAATGGCGCCCGCGTCCCGGCGAGGCGCTGAAGCTCGCGATCAGCCGCCCCGAGGGCGTGCCCGGGGCCGTGGTCACGCTCGATGCGGCGCGGCTGACGCTGACGCCGGGGCCGGACGGGGCGCTGGCGATACTCGATCTGCGCGTGCGCGCCAGCCGCGGCCTCGATCACCTGCTCGGCCTGCCGGAGGGGGCGCTGGTGCAGCAGGTGCTCGCCGACGGCCGGCCGCTGGCGCTGACCACGGTCGAAGGCCGGCTGCTGCTGCCGGTGCGCCCCGGCGCGCAGGAGCTGCGCATCGTCTGGCGCCAGCCCGGTGCCCTCGGTGCGCACTACGTGACGCCGCTGCCCGATCCCGGCCTGCCCGGTGCCAACCTGCGCGTCGATGTGCAGGTGCCGGCCGATCGCTGGGTGCTGCTCACCGGCGGGCCGCGGCTCGGCCCGGCCGTGCTGTTCTGGGGCGTGCTGGCGGTGCTCGCGGCCGGCGCCGTGGCGCTCGCGCGCCTGCGCTTCGCACCGCTCGGCCTGATCGGCTGGCTGCTGCTCGCGATCGGCCTCGCGCCGCTCGATCCGCTGCTGCTGCTGGTGCCGGTCGGCTGGTTCGCCCTCTGCACGTGGCGCGAGCGCCACGGGGCACGGCTCGGGCCGCTGGCCTTCAACGCGCTGCAGCTCGGGCTGGCGCTGGCGACGTTCGCGCTGCTCGCGGTGCTGGTGCTCGCCGTGCAGCAGGGCCTGCTCGGTGCGCCGGACCTGCAGATCGCCGGCAACGGTTCAAGCGGCCATCTGCTGCGCTGGTATCAGGACCGCAGCCCGCCGGACTGGCAGCCCGGGACGTTCTGGTCGGCACCGCTCTGGGTCTACCGGCTGCTGATGCTCGGCTGGGCGCTGTGGCTGGCGTGGGCCGTGCTCGGCTGGCTGCGCTGGGGCTGGCAGTGCTGGGGCCGCGACGGTCACTGGCGCCGGCGCACGGCCGGCAGGACGGCCGCAGCGACGGTCTGGACCGACGGGAATGCAAGCGAATGAAACTTCTGACGCAAGCCGCCGATATCGCACTTGTTTCCATGTATTGCAGCGCTTGTACTCGCATGCCTGCCGGGCATAGCTTGCCGGCCATCCCGCTGCCACACGCGGCCCCAACAGCCAGGTACTCCGCATGTCCAACGAACGCCGCCTGTTCACGCGCATCCCTTTCGTCGCCAATGTCGAAGTCGTGATCGACGGGGTGCCGCATCCCGCCGAGCTGCACGACATCTCGCTGATGGGCGTGCTGGTGCGTGTCGACGACGGCGCCAGCGCCGCGCTCGACACGCCGGTGCACGTGCTGCTCGCACTCGACACCGAGCGCACCGTCGTCATCGCCACGCACGGCAGGATCGTGCACAACGAGGACGGCCGCCTCGGCTGCCGCTTCGATCAGGTCGATCTCGACTCGATGATCCACCTGCGCCGGCTGATGGAGCTGAACCTCGGCGACGCCGAGCGCATCAAGCGCGAGATCTACGAGATGGTGCGCCTGCCGGAAGGCCAGTCCTGACCCGGCCCCGCTGCCGCGCCCCTTCCCGCTGCCCTGCCGGAGCGGCTCCGGCAGGGCATTTTCTTGCG
>NZ_DAOLKE010000389.1:0-3065 GCF_035331805.1 Plasticicumulans sp.
GGCGCGTTCTCGGGCAAGGACCCGTCCAAGGTCGACCGCTCGGCCGCCTACGCCGGGCGCTACGTCGCGAAGAACATCGTCGCCGCCGGCCTCGCCGAGAAGTGCGAGATCCAGGTCAGCTACGCGATCGGCGTCGCGCAGCCGACCTCGATCTCGGTGACGACCTTCGGCACCGGCAAGGTCAGCGATGCGCGCATCGTCGAGCTCGTGCGCGAGTACTTCGACCTGCGCCCGTACGCGATCACGAAGATGCTCGACCTGCTGCACCCGATGTATCAGGCCACCGCCGCCTACGGCCACTTCGGGCGCACGCCGTACGAGATGACCTGGAGCGACAAGGAGCTCACGCGGACCTTCACGGCCTTCCCGTGGGAGAAGACCGACCGCGCCGCGGCGCTGCGGGATGCCGCCGGGCTGTAAGCCTCCGCCGATACCACACCGGGGCCGCGCAAGCGGCCCCGGTCTTTTCTGCAGCTGGCCGGTGGCGCTGGCACTGCTGCTCGCCGGCTGCGTCGCCTCGCGCCCGGAGCTATTCCCGCCGCCCGCCGGCGCGCCGACCGTGGCGATCCGCCTCGTCAGCCACGGCTGGCACACCGGTCTCGTGCTGCCGCGCGCGGCGCTCACCGGCCGGCTGCCGGCGCTCGCCGGGCAGTTCGTGCAGGCCGAATGGCTGGAGATCGGCTGGGGCGATCTCGGCTTCTACACGGCGCCGGATCAGCAGATCACCTCGGGCCTGACGCTGCAGGCGCTGTTCGCGTCGCGCGGCTCGGTGCTGCACGTCGTCGGCCTCAACGGCCCGCCGGAGCAGGCCTTCCCGCATTCCGACGTGCAGCCGGTCGTGCTCGGCGAGGCCGGCTTCGCGGCGCTCGCCGATGGCATCGAGGCGAGCTTCGCCGCCTCGCCGGCCGTGGCGCTCGGCCCCGGCCTGTACGGCGACAGCCGCTTCTACGCAGCGCGCGGCCATTACTGGGCGCTGCACACCTGCAACACCTGGACGGCCGAACGCCTGCTCGACGCCGGCTGTCCGGTCACGCCGTTCTGGGCGCTCGGCGCCGGCAACACGATGTGGCAGGCGCGGCGTCACTGCGCCGTGAACGCCGCGGACTGAACGGCGCCCCCGGCCGCACGGCAAGCCACGCCCCACGCAACCGGAGCCGCGCCGTTCGCGCAAGCCGGCCTCAGTGCTGGCGATACGGTTCCAGCGCCCGCACCAGCACCTCCGGCAGCCCGGTCGGCACGTGCCGGCCGTCTTCGGCGCAGCGCAGGCAGGCGATCTGCTGCTCACCCTGCGCAACCAGGGATTCGGCGCCCTCGCGCACGCGCCAGTACTCGAAGAGCATCGTCACGCGCCCCTGACCGATCTCCCCGGCGCGCATGCGCACGATGATCTCGTCGAAGGCGTACAGCTCGTCGAAGTACTCGCAGGCGACGCGCGTCGTGACCAGCACCAGGCCGCGCGCGACCTCGTCGAGCAGTTGCGGGGCGTGCGCGTGCAGGAACAGCTCGCGGCAGCGCCCCTGCCAGCGCACGTGGTTGGCGTAGTAGACGTTGCCGACCAGGTTGGTCTCCTCGAAGGTGACGACGTGGCGCATCTCGAAGGCGGGGGACGCGGGCATCGGCAAGGCTCCTCAGGTTTCGAGTTCGGCGAGGATGCGCTGCATCGCCGGCAGCGCCGCCGCGAGCGGCCGCGGGCGCGGCGCATCGAGCGGCAGCTCGCAGCGTACACGTGCCGGGCGCGGCGACAGCACGATCACGCGATCGGCGAGCGTCACGGCCTCCTCGATGTCGTGCGTGACCAGCACGACGGCGCGCGGCTGCAGCGCCAGCAGCCGCATCAGCTCGGCGTGGATGCGCCGGCGCGTCAGCCAGTCGAGCGCGGCGAAGGGCTCGTCGAGCAGCAGCAGGCCGGCCGGGCTCGCCAGCACGCGCGCGAGTTCGACGCGCCGGCGCATGCCGCCGGAGAGCTGGTGCGGGTAGTAGCCGGCGAAGGCTTCGAGGCCGGCGAGGCGCAGCCAGCCGGACAGGCGCGGATCGGCCTCGTCCTTGCTGCCGAGCCCGAGCGCGATGTTGCCGGCCGCGGTCAGCCACGGCAGCAGGCCGTCCTGCTGGTGGACCATGCGCGTGGCCACCGGCCGGTGCAGCTCGCCGGCCTGCGGTTCGGCGAAACCGGCGAGCAGGTTCAGCAGCGTGCTCTTGCCGCAGCCCGAAGGCCCGACCACGGCGACGAACTCGCCCGGAAGCACCGTCAGCCAGAGCTCGTCGAGCACCGGCAGGCCGGCATAGCCCTGCACGATGCCGCGCAGTGCGCAGACCTCAGCCCCCATGACCCCACCTCACGCCCGGCAGCCGCGTCAGGCGCCCGAGCAGCGCATCGAGCACGACGCCGATCGTGCCGATCGCCGCCATGCGCGCCACCAGCAGGTCGGCGCGCAGGCCGTTGCGTGCATCCCAGATCGCGAAGCCGAGGCCGTCGCGCCCGGCGACCATCTCGGCGGCGACCACGACCAGCCACGCGAGCCCGACCGTCACGCGCAGCGCCGTGATCAGCTGCGGCAGGATCGCCGGCAGCGTCACGTGCGCGAGCAGCCGCGGTCCGCGCAGGCCGTATTCACGCCCGACGCGCAGCCAGATCGGCGGCACGTTGGCGACCGCGCCCATCACCGCGAGCACCAGCGGGAAGAAGGTCGCCATGAAGATCAGGAACACGACCGGCACGTCGCCGATGCCGAACCACAGGATCGCGAACGGAATCCACGCGAGCGGCGACAGCGCCCGGAAGAAGTTCACGCCCGGCAGCAGCGCGGCCCGCGCGAGCGGTGCATGCCCGAGCACGAGTCCGCAGGGCACGCCGAGTGCGCAGGCGAGCCCGTAGCCGAGCATCACGCGGTACAGCGACGCGACCACGTCGGTCGCGAGCCGCCCGGAGGCCAGATCCTCGCCGAGCCCCGCCAGCACCTGCGCCGGCGACGGCAGCACGTAGTCGGCCCAGCCGCCCCAGCGCGCCAGCGCCGACCAGAGCAGGCGCGCGAGCAGCGCGACCGCGACCGCCGGCAGGCCGGGCACCC
>NZ_DAOLKE010000390.1:0-3045 GCF_035331805.1 Plasticicumulans sp.
CTCCTACGAGAAGGCGTGCCGCAACTTCGGCGGCAGCTTCATCGAGTTCACCGAGGACGCCGCGCTCTCGCTCAACCCGTTCCCCCTGGTCGAGGACATCGACGAGGACATGGAACTGCTGCAGCCCCTGCTCGCGCAGATGGTGTCCCCGCGCGAGTCGCTCGACGGCTTCCAGTACTCGACGCTGGGCGCGGCGATCAAGAAGGTCTGGAAGGCCAAGGGCCGCGCCATGACCGTCACCGACATTCACGACCTGCTCGCGACCGGACGCCTCGACGACGACGGCGCGCCCTCCGCCGGCGAAGGCGACCGGCGGCTGAAGGACCTCGCCGCGATGCTGCATCCCTACACGCGCGACGGCGCCTACGGGAAGTACTTCGATTCCGAGGCCAGCATCGACTTCGGCGCCGACCTCATCGTGCTGGAGCTCGAGGAGCTCAAGTCCAAGAAGGACCTGCAGACCGTGGTGCTGCTGATCGTCATGTACCGCATCACGCGCGAGATGTACTTCTCGCGCGACCGCAAGAAGATCGTGATCATCGACGAGGCCTGGGACCTGCTCTCGGGCGGCGCCACCGCCGAGTTCATCGAGGCCGGCTACCGGCGCGCGCGCAAGTACAAGGGCGCCTTCATGTCGGCCACCCAGGGCGTGGACGACTACTACCGCAATCCGGCGGCGAAGGCGGCACTGGACAACTCCGACTGGATGTTCCTGCTGCGCCAGAAGCCCGAGTCGATCGAGATGATGGACAAGCTCGGTCAACTCACGATGGACGATGCGATGAAGCGGCTGCTGCTGTCGCTGCGCACCGAGCACGGCGCCTACTCCGAGGTCTTCATCCACTCGCCGGCCGGCAACGGCATCGGCCGGCTGATCGTCGATCCGTACAGCCTCCTGCTCTTCAGCAGCCGGGCCGAGGACTTCAACGCCATCAACGCCAAGCGCGCGGCGGGCCTGGACGTCTCCGCCGCCATCGACGCGGTCTTGCGCGAACGGGGGCTCGCGTGAACGCACGGGCCGCCGCACTGCTCGTGGGCGTCAACGCGCTGGTGAGCGCCGCGCTGATCGCACTCGTTCACCTGTGGCTCGTGCCCGAGCGCCTGCCGGCGCTGGCCGTGCTGGACGTGGCGGAGCTCTATCGCCTGAAGGAGCTGCAGGTCGCCGCGGTGCTGGTCAAGCGCGACGCCAGCGACGAAGAGCGCGCCGGCGCACTGCGTCGCGCCGCGGGCTTCGGCACGGAGGTGAGCACGCTGCTCCAGGCGCTGCCGGGCGAGTGCCGCTGCATCGTGCTGGCGCGTGGCGCCGTGATGGGCTCCGAACCCCTGCTGCGAGACCTGACGCCGGACGTGCGGCGCCGGCTCGGCCTGTAGCTGCATCGGGAGTCCGCATGCGCACCCTGTTCCTGCATCGAAGCTGGCGCGACCGTTTCGCATCGAGCGGACGATTCCGGCTGCGCACGTTCGCCGAGCGCTCGGTCGAACACCTGAAGCACTGGGCCGTCGTCTACGTCGCGGTCGCCGCGATCGCGCTCTGGTTTCACGCCCACTATGGCTTCGGGCTGAACGCCTCGCCGAGCCTGCCGCACCGGCTCTTCCTCATCCACAAGGGCGAGATGCCGAGCCGAGGCGACTTCGTCGCCTTCCGCTGGGCCGGCGGCGGACCGTACCCGGCGGGCGTCACCTTCATCAAGGTGCTCGCCGGCATGCCCGGCGACGAGGTCACGCGCGACGCGCAGGGCTTCCACCTCAACGGCGTTCCGGTGGGCGTGCCCAAGCCGGTGAGCCGGAGAGGTCAGCCGCTCGAGCCCGGTCCCACCGGCCGGATTCCGGAGGGCCGCTACTACGTGCAAGCCGGACACCCCGACAGCCTCGACTCCCGGTACCAGCTGACCGGCTGGATCCACGCGTCCCAGATCATCGGGCGGGCCGATGCACTCTTCTGATCGGACGATTGCAGGCACGACCCGCGGCAGGCCGCTGCGCCTCGCAGCGGTCGTCTTCGCCGCGATGGTCGCGACGGTGCCCGCCCACGCGCAGGACCTCGGCGTCATCGGCCCGGTCTACCCGATCGCCGAGCCGAACCTGCTGGAGGTGATCCTCGGGAAACTTCGCGCGGCAGGCGAAGACGGCACGCTCGCCCGTCTACAACGCGAGTCGCTGGAAAGGGTCAGGCGAGGCGTCGAAGACCCGGCGCCCGTGGCGGGGCTCTCGCGCACCCGTCAACCGCGGCGCTTCCACCACGACCCGAGCATCGTCGTGCAGGAGGCCATCCGCGACGCCGACGGCCGGGTCATCGTGCCGCCCGGCACGGTGGTCAATCCGCTCGACACCGTGACCTTGAGCCAGGCGCTGCTCTTCATCGACGCGCGCGATCGCGAGCAGGTCGCGCGTGCACGCAAGCTCATCGACGAGCGCCAGGGCAAGGTGAAGGTGATCCTCACCGGCGGGTCCTACCTGGACCTGATGCGCCGCTGGCAGCGGCCGGTGTTCTACGACCAGCAGGGCAACCTCACGACGAAGCTCGGCATCCGTCAGGTGCCCGCGCTCGTCACCCAGGACGGCAGGAGGCTGCGCATCGATGAGCTCCTGTAGCCCCGTCCACCGGCAGGCAGATCGCCCGCGCACGGCGCTGTGGCTCGCGCTCGCCCTGTGGCTGCTCGCGCTGCTGCCCGGCCCCGCCGCGGCCGGCCCCACCTGCCACGGCCGCTTCATGAACCCGATCACCGACATCTGCTGGAGCTGCCTGTTCCCGCTCACCATCGGCTCGGCATCGATCCTGTCCGACGGTCAGCCCGACATCGGCAATCCGTCCTCGCCGGTCTGCTACTGCAGCAACCCGCCCCGCATCGGCGTGTCGATCGGCTTCTGGGAGCCGGTGCGCATGGTGGACGTGACGCGCACGCCCTTCTGCATGGTCGGCCTGGGCGGCATCTCGCTCGACCCCGGACTCGACGTGCCGCGCGGCGCCCACGTCGGCCACGACAGCCAGACGCGCAACAGCTTCTATCACGCGCACTGGTACGCCAACCCGATCCTCACCTGGCT
>NZ_DAOLKE010000391.1:0-3045 GCF_035331805.1 Plasticicumulans sp.
CCCAGTCGGCGGCGAGCGCCTCGGGCAGCGCCGCGGCACCGAAACGTCGCGCCGGCGCCTCGTCGCCGGCTGCGGCAGGCAGCGCCGCGAACGCCCGCGCCAGCCACTGCAGGTAAGGCCCGTCGGCATCCGGCAGCGCGACGCCGGACACGGCCTCGACGCGACCACCGGCGTCGAACAGCACCGCCTGACGGTACGCCAGCAGGCCGTGCGTCTCGTTGACGATCACGAACGCCAGTTCGGCCGGCGTGGCGAGTCGCGCGCGCTGTTCGAGCTGCACGAGCGCGGCGAGGCGCAGCAGCTGCGGGGACGGGGGCGGGACGGCGGACATCGGCGGTGGCGGTGACGAGGGGGGATCAGGGCCGGGAGCCCGCAGGCCGTCCGGCCGGCGCGGTGGATGCCTGCGCACCGGGTCCGATGCTCACGGCTGCAGCACGACCTTGCCGCTCATGCCGGCCAGCAGCTCGGGCGCGGCGGCGAGCAGGCGGCCGTAGATCTTGATCGACTGGCTGACCGGATCGACGCGCGCGCCGAGCCGGTCGAGTTCGGCCGCGTAGCGCTTGCCGGTCTCGTCGATGGCGAGTTCGAAGCGGTGGCCGGGTTTCAGCCACGCGAGGCTCGTCGACGGCACGATCATCTCGACCTCCAGCGTGCGGTCGTCGAGCACATCGAGCAGCGGCTGGCCTTCGCCGACCGACTGGTAGCGCTGCACGTGGCGCTCGGCAACCCGGCCCGGCCACGGCGCCGCAATCGTGCAGCGCGCGACCACGGCCTCGGCCACCTTCAGCGCCGCGGCGGCCTCGGCGACCTCGGCGGCGGACACGTCGAGTTCGAGCCGGCTGATCGACTGCAGCTTCGCAAGCCGGCCGTTGACCTCGTGCACGCGCTGCTTCTTGTCGAGCGTCGCCCGCGCGCGCGCCAGTTCGGCCTGCTGGCCGGCGCAGCCGAAGCGCACCAGCACGTCGCCTTCGCCGAAGCGCTCGCCCTCGCGCGGTGCCAGTTCGGCGATGCGCCCGGCCATCTCGCTGGCGATGGTCGTGCCGTGCACCGGCACGAGCTGCGCGCGCACCGTGGCCGGCGCGGACGACTCGGGGGCCGCACTGGCGACGGCGCAGGCCAGCGCGGCGAATGTCAGGCCGATGCAGCGGTGCGCGAGCCTCAACGGCTGGCTCCGGTATCGGCGAGCTTCGGCGCGGTCGCCGGCACCGGCACCGGCACCGGCTGGTCGGCGGTGGCCGGTGCGGCCGGCGGTGCTGCGGCTTCGGTCGCGGCCTTCAGTGCCGCCTCGGGCAGCCGGCCGGCGCGCCACAGCGCCAGGTTGGCGGCGACGGTGCGCGTCATCTCCGGCAGCTCGACGCCATCGATCGGGCCGTCGTAAGGGTCGATGCCGACCGACACGTAGACGTTGGCGAGGGCCGCATACAGCTCGGCGAGCGCGCGGTCGCGATCGAGCTGCGCCGACAGCGCCGAGAGTTCGCGGCGGATGCGGTCGAAGCCGGACTGCGCCTCGGCGGTTTCGGCGTTGGCGACCGCGCGCAGCAGCTTGCCCTCGATGTCGTTGAGCGCGTCGGCGCTGTCGTAGCCGTCGAGCGCGCGCCGGTACTGCTGCCAGGCGACGTTGATCTGCACGATCGCCGCGATGCTGAGGGCGCGCCGGCGCCACAGATCGACCTCGACCTGTGCCTCGGCGGCGTCGATCGTGCTCGGGCCGGCGGCGAGGTTGACGAGGTTCCAGGTCGCGCGCACGCCGGCCTCGGCCCAGGTGCGGTTCAGCAGGTAGGAGTTCGAGTCGTAGCTGGTCGAGCCGAGGAGGCTCAGGCCCGGCAGCAGGCGGATCATCTCCTTGCGCACGCCGAGGCGGTCGATGCGCGCCTGATAGGCCTCCTCGCGCAGGTCGGGCCGGTAGTGCAGGCCGACGGTTTCGAGCTGTTCGAGGCTCGCCTGCATCGCACCGGGCAGCGCCTCGCTGCGCGAGGGCACGGCGATCGGCAGCGGCGCGCCGGCCGGCACGTTGATCAGCCCGGCGAGCTGCGCCTTCGAGACTTCCAGATCGGCGGCGAGCTTGCGCAGCTGCCCGACCACCTGCAGCAGGTTGCGGCGGTATTCGAGCGTCGGGATCAGCGGCTGCAGCTGGTCCTGCTCGATGCTGCGGCTCGCGCGCAGCGCCTGCTCGGCCCGCGCCAGCACCGGGCGCACCTGCGGCAGCAGACGCTCGGCGGTCGCCGCGCGCCAGTACGCGGCCGTGACTTCCTTGACGATGTTGTTGACGACCTTGCGCCGGCGCTCGCGCGCGACCAGCACGCGGTCGGCCTGCTGGCGGGCCTGGTAATAGCCGACGCCGAAGTCGAGCAGGTTCCACGTGAAGGTCAGATCGGCGAAGTGGTGCGCGCGGTCGTTCGAGGTCTGGTAGTTGTTCTCGCGCGGGTGGCGCTCGGGGTAGACATCCTGGCTGACGCTGGCGAGATCGTTGTCACGCGCCGAATAGCCGGCGTTGACCGCCAGTCGCGGCAGCATCGCGAAATTCGCCACCGAAAGCTGCCGGTCCTGCAGCACCGATTCCATCAGCGCCAGCCGGTTCTCGTAGTTGTACTTCAGCGCCCGGGCGATGGCCTCGGGCAGCGTCAGCGGCGCGCTGACCGGCACGAACTCGCTGGCGATGGCCTTGCGATCCTCGGCCACGCGGGCGCGGTGCTCGTCGTCGCTCAGCGGTTCGGGGCGGATCGTGCAGCCGGCGGTGAGCGCGAGGGCGAGGGCAGCGGCAAGCGTGCGGCAGACGGGCTTGGGCGTCGGCTTCATGATCGGGACGGGTCCGGGGCGAAGTGTTCGGTTCGGCATGGGGGATCAGTCGGCGGCGAGCAGCACATCGGCGAGCGCACGGCTCTGCTCGGCGAGCGTCGGCGGCAGCGCCTGCTGCAGGCGGGCGCTGAAACCGTCGTGACCGGCATCCGGTGCAAGGGCCGGTGCCGGGTGGGCCGCAGCGTCGTCGTGCAGGCCGAGGGCGGCGAGCCAGTCGGCGGCCGGCAGGGAACGGGCGGCCTGCGGCGG
>NZ_DAOLKE010000392.1:0-3044 GCF_035331805.1 Plasticicumulans sp.
CTGCGCCCGGATCGCATCCGACTGGGCGGTGAGGCCGTCGGCATAGCGGGCGGTGGCGATGCGCTCCAGATCGCGCAGCAGGCTGCGCTGCTCGGCGTTGAGCCGCAGCAGCTCGCGCACCTGCCAGCGTTCGGCGTGGGCGGCGCTGAGTCTGGCGCGCAGCTCGACCGACACCGAGCTGCGCTGGCGGCGCGCGCGCTCGGCTTCGGCGCGCGCGATGTCGGCCTGCAGCCCGCGCTTGCCCCACAGCGGGAAGGTCTGCGCGAACGTGTACTTCGTCGAGCCGACGCGGCTCGGATCGAGCGTCAGGCGATCGGCGTCGATGTCACGCCACTCGATGCTGAAGCTCGGATCGGGCAGCGCATCGGCCGAACCGATCATCGCCTCGGCGGCATCGAGCTCGTGGCCGGCCACGGCGAGTTCGGGATTGCGGGTTTCAGCCCATTCGATCAGACCGGCGAGCGTGGCCCCGGGCAGATCGGCATCGGCTGGGGCCGCGAGCAGGGTGAACGGCAGGCACAGCAGCGCGAGCGCGCCGCCGGTGCGGTGCAAACGACGGGACATCGGGATGTCCTCCTGGCAGGGCGCGGGGTGCCGGTCTCACGCGCCTTCGGCGGCGACGGACGCGGCACGGCAGGCACCGTCCGCAGCAGCGGACGGCACGGTGCAGGCGTGGCGAGGAGGAATCAGCGCGGAGGCCGGCGCAGCGGCCCGGTCACGTGCCCGGGATCGGCCGGCAGCCGGTACGGCAGGCGCGAGGCGAGCGGCACCGCCGGCGCGGCCAGCCCGACCAGCGTGCCCGGCACAGCCGGACAGCCGTCGCAACAGCGTTCATGCGCCTGTCCGGACGCGGGCGTGTCCGGACAGGCACCGGAATCATGATGAAGCCCCGGCCCCGGACGCGCCGTGAGCACCGGCCCCGCATCGACCACCGGCAGCGCCAGCCGGTCGAGCGTCCCGTGCCCGGCCGCCAGCGCCGGGACAGCCGCCAGCCCCGGCCCCGGCAGGAGCAGCAGCACGATCAGCCATCGCAGCAGGAATCGGGACACGGAGGTACGGAAGTTTCGGGGGGGCAGGAGCGGAAAACCGGAACAGCCTGACGCGCAGGCCGGTGCCTCGTCGTTGATGGCGGTCAAGCCGCCGGCGCAGCGGCTGCAAAGGCTGGCACAGCGCGGCCCCGAGAGTACAGGCCGCGCAAGGGGACGGACCTCATACCTCCGCCAGCGCCTCGGCCAGCCGCTCGACCGCCTGCACCGAGAATCCCTCCGGCAGCCGCCCGCGCGGCACGTTGGCCTTCGGCACGATCGCGCGCCGGAAGCCGTGCTTGGCGGCCTCGCGCAGGCGCTCCTCGCCGTTCGGCACCGGGCGGATCTCGCCGGCGAGGCCGACTTCGCCGAACACGATCAGGTCATTCGGCAGCGGCCGGTCGCGGAAGCTCGACAGCGCCGCCATCAGCACGGCGAGGTCCGAGGCCGTCTCCTGCACGCGCACGCCGCCGACGACGTTGACGTAGACATCCTGATCGAACATCGCGATGCCGGCGTGGCGGTGCAGCACGGCGAGCAGCATCGCCAGCCGGTTCTGCTCCAGCCCGAGCGTCACGCGCCGCGGATTGCCGCCGTGGCAGTCATCGACGAGCGCCTGCACCTCGACCAGCAGCGGCCGCGTGCCCTCTCGCGTGACCATGACCACCGAACCGGCGACCGGCTCGGGGTGGCGCGACAGGAAGATCGCCGACGGATTCGTGACTTCCTTCAGGCCGGTCTCGGTCATCGCGAACACGCCGAGTTCGTTGACCGGTCCGAAGCGGTTCTTGACCGCGCGCAGCGCCCGGAAGCGCGAGCCGGAATCGCCTTCGAAGTACAGCACCGTGTCGACCATGTGTTCGAGCACGCGCGGCCCGGCGAGCGTGCCCTCCTTGGTCACGTGCCCGACCAGGAACAGCGCCGTGCCGCTGCGCTTGGCGAAGCGCACGAGCTGCGCCGCGCTCTCGCGCACCTGCGCGACCGCACCGGGCGCCGACTGCAGCAACTCGGTGTACGCGGTCTGGATCGAGTCGATGACCATCACCCGCGGCTGCTCGGCCGCCGCCACCGCCAGCACGCGTTCGATGCAGGTCTCGGGCAGCAGGCGCAGCGGCTCACGCGGCAGGCCGAGGCGCTGCGCGCGCAGGCTGACCTGCTGCGGCGATTCCTCGCCGGTCACGTACAGCGCCCGGTGCTGCGCGGCCAGATGCGCGAGCGTCTGCAGCAGCAGCGTCGACTTGCCGATGCCGGGATCGCCGCCGATCAGCACCACCGAGCCGACCGTCAGCCCGCCGCCGAGCACGCGGTCGAGCTCCTGGATGCCGGTCGCAAGCCGCGCGGCCTCGTCGGTGCCGACCTCGGCGAGGTTCTGCACGCGGGTCTCACTCGCTCCGGCATAGCCGGCGAGCCGCCCGCCGCGCGCGGCGGTGGCGGCCGGCGGCGCGGCGACGGTCTCCTGCAGGCTGTTCCACGCCCCGCACTCGCCGCACTGCCCGGCCCACTTCGGCGACACGGCACCACAGGCATCGCAGACGTAGACGGTGCGGGCGGTTTTCGGCGGCATGGCGACTCCCGGGGGCAGGTGGGGAAGATACGGACGATCGGGGCCGGCCGGCCGGTACTCAAGCCATGCCCTGCGCTCGCAGCAATGTTACGAATTTTCGCAGCCGACGATGCGCTGCCGCCCGATGGGCATACCCCGGGTGGATCGACACAATGCATCACATCCGGACCTGATCACGCAGGACTGCTCCGAAGGACCGGAGCCCGCAGCAGGAAGCTCTACGGAAGGCCACCGCGAGGAACGCGGTCCCGAGGGACGGGACAGGGAAACGCCTCGGTTTGAAGGCATTTGAGGAATGGGTCTGACTCGCGCGCCGACGGAACCGGCCGCCGCAGGGAAGTTCAGGGAATACCCGCAGCGGAACGCGGGACCACGGATGGATACGGCATCGGGAAGCCGAGCAATACGGAACCGCCGGACGGACACCGGCAGGCTCAGGGAAGTGACAGGGAATC
>NZ_DAOLKE010000393.1:0-3038 GCF_035331805.1 Plasticicumulans sp.
TACTTCAGCGCGCCCGGGAAGTACTTCGCCGTCAGGCTGCGCGCCTCGACCGGCGCCGCGCCGCGGCTGATGGCGGCGGGGCCGTAGCTGCGCCAGTCGCGCACCCACAGCAGCTCGTCGCAGAGCTCCCGCATCGCCGGCGTCTCGCGATCGCCGATCAGCACGCCCTGGATGCGCAGGCCGCTCGCGCGCTTCGCCTGCGCGAGGCGCTCGACCAGCAGCCGCGGCAGGCCGAATTCGCCGTCGCTGGCGATCAGCACATCGGCGAGCCGCCACTGCGCATCGTCCATGCGATCGAGCGCGCGCGTGAGCGGGCCGGCGATGTCGGTGCCGCCCGAGAAGCTCTGTGCGATGAAATCGAGCAGCGCCTCGACGCCGTCGACGCTCAGCGGCAGCTCGCGCTCAGCGATGTCCTCGGGGCCGGAGAACGCATAGACGTAGCAGGGCCGCTGCTGCGCGTGCGCGACGCGCATCGCTTCGAGCACCGCGGCCTTGGCGACCTCGCCGGCCGCGCCCTGCATCGAACCCGAGGTATCGACGCAGACGACGATCGGCCCGCGCTCCATGCGCCGCTCGGGCAGCGGCTGCGGCAGGGGCTTGAGCACCGGCACCTCGACGACGACGTGCTCGCGCGCGCGGTTGCGTTCGCGGTAGGTGAGCAGCGTGCGTTCGGCGAAGCGCGCGAACCAGAGCTTGCGCAGCCGCGGATGGCCGAGCAGCTGCGCTTCGCTCGGCAGCATGCGCGCGACGCGCGCCGAGCGTTCAAGGCCGCAGGTTTCGCCGGCAACCTCGGGCACGGTGATCTCGCGCCACTGGCGCCGGTGTTCGACGGCCGATTCGTACTGCGGCAGCACCGGGGCGCTGTCGGGGTCGGGGTCGTCGGTCAGCAGCGCACGGCCGAGCCTGCGGATCGCCACCGACAGCGGCTCCAGGCGTTCGAGCAGCCGGCGGATGCGCACCAGGTCCTGCCAGCCGGCCGATTTCAGCAGACCGCGCGCCTCGTTCCAGCGCATCGCCTTGGCGACATCGCCGAGCGCGTCGAACACCCAGCGCCACTCGCGCACTTCCTCGACCATCTCCGCCCAGTCGGCCGCGAAGCGTTCAGCGGCCCGCGCAGCAGCATCCTCTTCGCTGGTGCCGGCCGGTTCGTCGATGGTGCGGTCGGCGTGAAACAGCAGCGACAGCAGCACGCGATCGGCGAGTTCCGGCTGGCCGGTGCAGAAGGCCGGCAGATCGAGCCGATCGAGCGTGTCGAACAGCGCCTCGCGCAGCACGCCGTGCGGCCAGCCGGGCGGCGGCCGTTCGCCACGGATCAGCGCCGCCCGCAGTTGCGGCAGCACGGCGAGGCGCGCGTGCAGCTCGCCGTGTGCGCAGACGATGGCCGGCGTGCCGAGGCGCGCCGGCAGCTCGGACAAGGGTGCAAGCGGGGTCTCGACCGCGGCGACGACGGCGGCCGGAGTCGATGCGGCCTGCGTCAGCCCGGGATCAGCCATCGACGGCGATCGGCGCCGGGGCCGTACCGGGCTCATCGGCGAGCGGCAGCGCGGCGAAGCCTTCGCGCACGTCGATCACGCGCGCGCGCAGCGCCGCAAACACAGCACGGGTCACAGCGAGCGGCTCGCGGACGCGATCGGCGAAATCCGGCGGCAGCCACAGATGCAGCCGCACGGTCTCTTCCAGTTCGAGCGCGATGCGATCCAGCCCGCCGAGCGCGGCATCGAACTCGGCGAGCAGCGCCCCGACCTGCTCGACGCGCGCGCCGATGTGACGCTCGCCGTACTGCTTGGGACGGATGAAGCCGGACAGGCCCTTGCGCCGCGAGCTGCGCAGGCCGTTGTCGTCGTCCTCGGCGCCGGCTTCGAGCGCGAGGCGCCCGGCGGCGTCGTAGTTCAGGTCGGTCGCCGTGCGCTCGAATTCGAGCTGCGCCTCGAAGGACTCAACGACGCGCGTCAGGCGCGCCGGCTGCAGCACGCGATCGGTGCCGAGGCGCTCGCCGTACCACTGCGCGACCGTGGCGCGCTGCGCGGCGGTTTCACCGACGCCGTACACGAGCAGCGCGCAGTCCCACAGATCGACCTGGCTGCGCCCGTGCGCGTGTGCGGCGATGCGCAGCAACTGCGCGAGCTTGCGCCAGCGCCGGTCGGTGACGGCGATGCCCTGCTCCAGCGTCCAGGCGCGCAGGTCGGCGATCAGCTCGACGACGGCGGCCGGCAGCGCCACGGCGGCCGCAGCCTGGCGCAGCGCATCGAGCTCGGCGTGATCGAAGCGGCAGGCATCCGGCACCGTGATCGCGATGTCATCCGGCAGCGCCAGCAGTTCCGGGAAGCGTCCGGCACCGACCGGCTGCACGTCGCAGCGCAGCAGGAAGCGGTCATGGAAGGCCGCGATCGCCTCGTCCTCGGGCACCTCGTTGCTCGCGGCGAGCACGGTCACCAGCGGCGTGCGCAGGCGCCGGCTGCCGTTGTCGAACTCGCGCTCGTTCAGCAGCGTCAGCAGCGCGTTCAGGATCGCACTGTTGGCCTTGAACACCTCGTCGATGAATGCGATCGAGGCCTCGGGCAGGAAGCCGGCGGTCTGGCGCTCGTAGCGGTCCTGTTCGAGCGCGACGATCGACAGCGGCCCGAACAGTTCCTCGGGCACCGAGAAGCGCGTCAGCAGACGCTCGAAGTAGCGCGCATCGCGCAGCGCATGCCGCAGCCGGCGCGCGAGTTCGCTCTTGGCGGTGCCGGGCGGCCCGAGCAGCAGCAGGTGCTCGCCGGCGAGCGCCGCCAGCAGCGACAACCGGATCTCGGTGTCGCGCTCGATCAGATGGGCCGACAGGGCATCGAGCAGCCCGCGCAGCCGTTCGTACAGCTCACTGCTCATGCGAGCGACCTCCGGAAGCGGAATCCTGGCAGTCTACTGCCACCGGCCCTGCCATGAGGGGTCCGGAAGCGGCAGACCGCTGCCGTGTTGCCTTCATTCCGGAGAAACCATTACGGGACGGGATGAACTTCGTTTCCCGGCAATGGCTTGATGCTGATCGTTTCCGGAGTTTC
>NZ_DAOLKE010000394.1:0-3034 GCF_035331805.1 Plasticicumulans sp.
CGGCGGCGGCGCCGGACGGCCGGATTTCGCAGCGCCGGCAACGCCGGCCGGCCCCGCGACGGCCGAAGCCGGCGGTGATCCGTTCGGCCTGCTGGCGCCGGCGCCGCTCACGTCTGCCCCGGTTCCGGATCACGTGCCGTCCGAGCAGCAGGCCTTCGTGCCGCCGGCGCCGGTCAGTGACGATGACTGGGATGCACTGTTTCCGGCCCCGGCCGCTGCCGGCGCAGCGCCGGTGCGGCTGGACATTCCCCCGGCCGCCAAAACCCCCGATCCGCTGTTCGCCGGTCTCGGCCCGCTCGCCGAAGAATCCGCGCCGCCGGCTGCCCCGCCACCTGACGAGACCCCTGCGGTGCCGGCCTTCACGCCCGCCCCGGTCTCCGGGCCCGTACCGACCCCGGTGCCCGCACCCGTACCAGTCCCGGCACCCGCGCCGGCCACCCCGGCCGCTGCAGCCCCGGCGGCCGAACTGATGGCGGCCCTGCTGGAAGGGGCCGGTCTCGCGCATCTGCAGATTCCGCAAGCCCGCCAGGCCGATCTGCTGCGCGCCCTCGGCGACAGCTACCGGCGCATGGTGGAGGGCCTGATGACCGTGCTGCGGGCCCGCTCGCACGTGAAGGGCGAGTTCCGCATGCAGCAGACCTCGATCCGGCCGATCGAGAACAATCCGCTGAAGTTCGCGCCGAACGTCGAGGAAGCGATGACGCTGCTGCTGACCCTGCGCAGCCAGTCCTACCTGTCGCCCGAACGCGCCGTGGCCGAGGCCTTCGAGGACTTGCAGGCGCATCAGCTGGCGATGATGGCCGGCATGCAGGCGGCGCTCGGCCACCTGTTCCGGCGTTTCGACCCCGCGACGCTCGAAGCCCGCTTCGGCAGCGGCGGCCTGCTGCCCGGCAGCCGCAAGGCCCGCTGCTGGGAGCAGTTCACGGCGCTGTACCAGGACATCGCCCGCGAGGCCGAGGACGATTTCCAGGAACTCTTCGGGCGCGAGTTCGTGCGCGCCTACGAAGAACAGATCGCCCGCCTGCGCTCGCGCTGAGCCCGCCTGCACCCGGACCGGCCTGCCGACCGGTTCGCGCCGCCTACACTTCGCCGCGATCGCCAGTCGCCACCGGAGACGTGCCATGAACCTTCGCCACGGCCTGTCCGCCCTGGGCCTGCTCGTGCTGCTCGGCGCCTGCGCCGCCCCGGCCCCGCCGCCACCGACCCGCATCAGCGGCCAGATCGAGGCGGCAACGCCGCTGAATCCCGGCCCCGGCGGCGGTTCGCTGCCGCTGCGCGTGCGGCTCTACGAACTGAAGAACCCGGGCACCTTCCAGAGCGCCGACTTCTTCTCGGTCTGGGACAACCCGCAGGCGAAGCTCGGCGCCGACCTGCTCGGCACCGAGGACTACACGCTGCAAGCCGGCGCCCGCCAGCCCTTCGAACGCACGCTGGACCCGCAGGCGCGCTACGTCGGCTTCGTCGCCGCCTACCGCGACCTCAACGGCGCGGTCTGGCGCCAGTCGCTGGCGGTGCCGGCCAACCAGACCACCCGGCTGCGCGTGCAGGCCGGCACGAAAACCCTGAGCGTCGGCGCCGGGCAGTGACGGCGCTGCCGCTTCCTCCAAGGCCTCTTTCACGGAGCATCGTCTGCAGATGAGCTGGCACAGCAAGGTCGTGTGGTCCGAGGGCATGTTCCTGCGACCACAGCACTTCCAGCAGCAGGAGCGCCATCTCGACCGGGTCCTGCAAGGCGTTTGCGGCGCGCTCGAACCCTATGTCTGGGGCTTTGCGGGACTTGCGCTCGATCGCCAGGCGCTGACGCTCGGGCGCATCGCGATCGCCTCGGCGCGCGGCGTGCTGCCCGACGGCACGCCGTTCTCGATCCCGGATGATGACGCCGCGCCGCCGCCGCTGGCGGTGCCCGATGATCTGCGCGATGCGCGCGTGGTGCTGGCGCTGCCGCTGCGCCGCCCGGGCCTGCGCGACACCGCCCGCGATGGCGAGGATGCCGCGATCACGCGCTACCGCACCGAGATCGCCGAGGTGCGCGACAACAACGCCGGGCTCGAAAGCCTCGCGCCGGTCGAGCTGGCGCGCCACAACCTGCGCCTGCTGACCGATCGTCAGGACCTCGGCGAGTACGCCTGCCTCGGCATGGTGCACGTGATCGAGAAGAAGACCGACCAGAGCGTCGTGCTCGACGAGCGCTACGTGCCGCCGGTGCTCGATGCGCTGCAGCAGCCGGTGCTGGCGGCGCTGGTGCGCGAGATCGAGGGCCTGCTGCACCAGCGCGCCGAGGCGCTGGCCGGGCGCGTCGTTGCCTCCGGACGCGGTGGCGTCGCCGAGATTGCCGACTTCCTGCTGCTGCAGGCCGTCAATCGCGCCGAACCGCTGTTCACGCATCTGGCGCGCGTGCGCGCGCTGCACCCCGAGCCGCTGTACCGCGAGCTGCTCGGGCTGGCCGGCGAACTGGCGACCTTCACGCGCCCGAACAAGCGCCCGCCCGAGTTCCCGGCCTATGACCACGACGATCTGGCCGCGACCTTCGCGGCGGTGATGGCCGAAATCCGCCAGGCGCTGTCGATGGTGCTCGAACAGAACGCCATCCAGATCCCGCTGCAGGAACGCATCGCCGGCGTGCACGTCGGCGTCATCACCGACCGCAACCTGATCGGCAAGGCGAGCTTCGTGCTCGCGGTGCGCGCCGACGTGCCCGGCGAGATCCTGCGCGCGCGCTTCCCGACCCAGGTCAAGATCGGTCCGGTCGAGCACATCCGCGATCTGGTCACGCGCCAGCTGCCCGGCATCGGCCTCAACCCGCTGCCGGTCGCGCCGCGCCAGATTCCGTACCACGCCGGCCTGACCTACTTCGAACTCGATCCGGCGAGCGAACTCTGGAAGTCGCTCGCCAGTTCCGGCGGCTTCGCATTCCACGTCGCCGGCCAGTTCCCGGGGCTCGCACTGACCTTCTGGGCGATCCGCAGCTGAGCCACTGGCAGGAGCATCCGTCATGGTGGATCCGAACGATCCGTTCGCCGGTCTCGGCGGCGAC
>NZ_DAOLKE010000395.1:0-3025 GCF_035331805.1 Plasticicumulans sp.
AACGGAAATCGGCCGTCGATGCCGTCGCGCTGCGCGCCGTCGATGCGTTCCAGCGCGAGCTGGCCGAGGCGCAGGCCGGCGCGTGCGCCATCCACGAGAACGACCTCGCCGTCTGGCGACTGGCGCGCGATGCCGCACTGCGCCCGCCATCGAGCCGCAAGGGCGAGCCGCGCAGCGTGGACCGCGAGGCCGTGCGGGCGGCACTGGACGATCTGGGTCCGGAACCGCTGCCGCCGCTGCTGCCGCTGATCCGGGCGGGCGATCCAACGCACGAGGGGCTTTACAAGCTCTTGGCCGCCGGGCGACCGAGCATCGGCCTGTTCAGTGATGAAGGCGGGCAGTTTGTCGGCGGGCACGCCATGAACGCCGACAACGCGCTGAAAACCGCTGCCGGCCTGTCGAAGCTCTGGGACGGCCGGCCGCTGGACCGCGTGCGCGGGGGCGACGGTGCATCGCTGCTGTACGGCCGGCGCGTGGCGCTGCACCTGATGATGCAGCCGGCCGTCGCCGATCTGCTGCTCGGCAATGGGCTGATCGAGGGGCAAGGCTTCCTCGCGCGCTGCCTGATCTGCTGGCCGGACTCGACGGCCGGCACCCGGCTGTATCAGGCCACGGACCTGTCGGCAGACTCGACCGTCGCCGCCTACGGCGCCCGGATCACCGACCGCCTGCGGGCCGCGCTGCCGCTCGCCGAGGGCCGGCGCAACGAGCTGGAGCCGCGCGCGCTGCCGCTCGCTGATGGCGCCAAGCGGCTGTGGACCGCCTTCCACGACGCCATCGAGGCCCGGCTCGCCACGGATGGCGACCTGGCACCGATCCGCGCCTTCGCCTCGAAGCTCGCCGAGCACGCCGCCCGCATCGCTGGCGTGCTGACGCTGTTCGAAGCCGGGCACGCCACCGAGATCGACCTCGACGCCATGCGCAACGGCATCCGCGTTGCCGACTTCTACGCCGGCGAGCGACTGCGCATCGCTTCGGCGGGCCGCACCGATCCCGAGATCGACCTCGCCGAGCGGCTGCTCGCGTGGATGGAGGCGACACGGGATCGGCGCAGGGACCGCAGCGACTGCGGCCTGTTCCACCTGGCCGAGCTGTATCAAGGGGGGCCGAACGCCATGCGCGACGCCAAGACGGCGCGGCGCATCGTCGGAGTGCTGGTCACGCACGGCTACGCCGTGGCCGAGCCGGACGGCGCCCGCCTGCCGGACCTGAAGGGCCGCGAAGCGCACCGGCGCGAGGTGTGGCGTCTGCTCACGAGGGCCGACACATGATCCTGTTCGACCTCGACGCGCTCGAATGCGCTGCCGCGCAGAAATCTGCCACGGCCGCTAATCCCGCTAAACCGGCTAATCGGCCGCTCGCAGCCGCGCCCGATCCGCTGCCGATTAGCGGGATTAGCGGGATTAGCGATGCTGGCGGATTTTGTTTTCCCGAGCGCAGCCAGCCGACCGCCCCGGCCGCTGTGCTGCTCGCCGGTGCCGATCAGGAGCCGGTCGGGCACTGCGCGGCCTGCGGCAGTCCGTCGTGGTGGCGAGCTGCAGACGGCGCCGACTGGTGCTGTTCGTACTGCTCGCCGCGACCGCAGCCGTTCACCGGCACGTCGTTGACGCTGGCCTGCGGCTGGCGAGCCGGCACCGCGCCGCCGGCCGATCCGGACGACGAACCGGCGCCGGCCGTCCGGCCTGCAGACGGGCGCGTTCAGAACGCCTACGGGGCATGGCGCCTGCCAGCCGAGCACGCAGCCGTTGAGGACTACGACCGCCACCACTGGCAGTGCACCGTCTGCCGCCGCGCTGGTAGCGGCTACGGCGACCGCTGCGCCGAGGGCGAGCGGCTGCACGCTGCTACGAGGATCGCGCTGTCCGAGGCGATTCAGGGGCGGATGGTCGGGCGGGTCGGCAACCCGAGCCTGAAGGCCAATTCCGGAAATATTTCCGGAATTGAGCGGGGCGACTCCCGCGACATCGCCGCCCGCGCCGCTGGCCTTGGTTCCGGCAAGACGCTGGAGGGGGCGCCGTGAAGCCGTGGAGGCCCGCCCCGCCTGATCGCGCCACCGAGCGCGCACACGATCCCGAATCCCTGACTGCCAGCACCGGCCGCTTGATCGAGGCCCTGAGCGAAACCCGGCGCGAACGCGATGCCGCGCGCCGTGAGGCCGAGCAACAGCGCCTGCGCGCCACCGCGCTGCTTCATCACCTGGAACGCGCCCGCGCGCTGCTCGCCCGCCCGAGCCGGCCCCGGCCGCGGGCTGGCGTGCCGTCGCAGCTACCGCTGACCCTGCCATCGAGGACCGACCGATGACTTCAGCAACAACCCGCCGCGCTCGCGTCGATGCCGTGCTCGCCGAACTGCGCGAGCGGTTTCCGGCTGCGTTCCCGACCGACCTGTCGACCGTCCGGCCGCTGGCGCTGGGCATCCGCGAGGCCATCGAGGCACTGAAGATCGCCGGCCGCACGCCGGTGCATCGCGTGCTCTGGCTCTGGACCCGGACACCGGCCTACCTGGCTGCAATCGCCGAAGGCCGACCGCGCGTGAACCTCGACGGCACCGACGCCGGAACGGTCGCAGCGGAGCATCAAGCGCAGGCCGCCGAGCGGCTGGCCAGCCTGCGCGCCAAGGGCGAGCGGAAAGCCGCTGCGGCTGCGGCGGCACCCGTCGTCCCTGCTGCACCGGTGCCTGAACCCGCCCCTGAGCCTGCATCCGTGGCGCCGACTGGCCGGCCGGTGCTGACGCTGAAGGGCCGCGCCACCGTGACCAAGAGGACCAAGCCATGACGATGCACACCTTCACCGCTGGCGAGCTGATCCGCGATCCCGAGCGGCGCACCGCCGGCAACGGCAACCCGTTCGTGTCCGCGTTGCTGCGCGTCGATGCCGACACCATCGTGTCGCTGACTGCGTTCGATTCCGCGCTCGCCGAGCGGCTGGCCGGCCTGAAGAAGGGCGCTGCGCTGGCGTGCTCGGGCAGGCTGCAGGCCCGGCCGTACACCGACCGCGACGGCACGCTGCGGCCGGGGCTTGGCGTG
>NZ_DAOLKE010000396.1:0-1397 GCF_035331805.1 Plasticicumulans sp.
GGGCTTCAGCGCTGCTGCACGATCTTGTCGAGCACGCCGTTGACGAACTTGTGGCTCTGCTCGGCGCCGAAGCGCTTCGCCAGTTCGATCGCCTCGTTGATCGCGACGCGCCAGGGCACGTCCTTCGACTCGGTGAGCTCCCAGGCGGCGATCCACAGGATGGCCTTCTCGATCGGATCGACCTGATCGGCCGGGCGGCCGAGCCAGGGCGCGAGCAGGCGGTTCAGCGCATCGAGGCGATCGGGGATGCCGCGCAGCAGCGTGCTGAAATAGCCGGTATCGGCCTTCAGCATGGCGCGATCGGCGAGCACGACCTCGCTGACCGCCTCGTTCAGGCGGGCGGCATCCGGCATCACCGCCTCGCGCCCGAGCAGCTCGCGTTCGTTGAGGCCGTTCAGATACGCCATGTCGGCGCCGTAGGCTCCGCGGGCTTCGAGTTCCTGCATCAGCTGGCGCAGCAGTCGCCGGATCGCGAGTTCGAGTCCGAGTGCGGCGGCCACGGCCGGGGCCGGCGGATTCGGCACGGCGGCGAGTTCCTGCACGACGGCACCCTGCACGGCCAGCGGATCGACCAGGCCCTCGCGCACGCCGGGCAGCGCGCGTGCCCCGCGTTCGGCGGCCACGCGCAGCACGCGCAGCCGCTCGGCGGTTTCAGCGTCGTCGAAGGTTTCGGTGGCCGCGGCGATTTCGGCCTGGGCCGCCGGCAGCGTGGCGAGCCGGGCTTCGAGCGCCACCATCAGCTGGTGCACGCCGAGATCGCCGAGGAACTGCGCCTCGATGCGGGCGATGTCCTGCCCGCCCTTCTGCCACTGATACAGCGCCTGCAGCGCGTAGCGGCGCGCCCAGCCGCGGGCACGGTTGCCGGCGCCGGCGCGTGCGGTGTCACGGGCCATGCTCAGGATTCCAGTGCGCGCAGCAGGCTGACCATCTCCAGCACCGACAGCGCCGCCTCGGCGCCCTTGTTGCCGGCCTTGGTGCCGGCGCGCTCGATGGCCTGCTCGATGGTGTCGACGGTCAGCACGCCGAAGCCGACCGGGATGTCGTGGGCGAGCGCGACGTGGCTGATGCCGTTGACGCAGGCGCCGGCGACGTAGTCGAAGTGCGGCGTGCCGCCGCGGATCACGGCACCGACGGCGATGATGCCGTCATAGCGCTCGCGCTCGGCGAGGCGCTGCACGACCAGCGGGATTTCGAAGGCGCCGGGGGCGTGGATGACCTCGATGCGTTCGCGGGCGATGCCGTGGCGCACCAGCGCATCGACGGCGCCCTCGATCAGGCTGGAGACGATGAAGCTGTTGAAGCGTCCGGCGACGATCGCGAAACGCGCGTCGGGGGCCTGGAAGTCACCCTGGTAATTCTTCAGCGTCGTGGGCATCGGGGAATCTCCATCGGAACGG
>NZ_DAOLKE010000396.1:1497-3021 GCF_035331805.1 Plasticicumulans sp.
TCGATCAGGATCTGCGCGCCGATGCCGTAGGTGCGCAGCTCCTGCGCCGACTCCGGCGCCGGCGGCTTGGCGGCCTGCGGCCCGTGCACCTGATAATGGCGGATGCGCCGCACCATTTCGCGCGGCTCCTCCTGACGCGCGAGCACGATGACGACGCCGGGCGCGGCATCGGCGGCGATGCGCGCCAGCGCATCGTCGAGCGGCCAGCCGCATTCGGCGATGCGCGCGCCGAAGAGATCGCCGAGCGTGTTCTGCACGTGCACGCGCACCAGCGCGGTGTCGGCCGGCCCCGGCCGGCCCTTGACCAGCGCGTAATGCAGCTGCCTCGTCAGCACGTCCTGATAGGCATAGAGACGGAAGTCTCCGTGCTTCGTCGGCAGCGGGCATTCGGCGACACGCTCGACGGTCGGCTCGTTGGCGAGGCGGTAGCGGATGAGATCCGCGATCGTGCCCATCTTGATGCCGTGCTCGGTGGCGAAGCGTTCGAGTTCCGGGCGGTGCGCCATCGTGCCGTCCTCGTTCAGCACCTCGCAGATCACCGCCGCCGGCTCGTAGCCGGCGAGGCGCGCGAGGTCGCAGCCGGCCTCGGTGTGGCCGGCGCGCGTCAGCACGCCGCCGGTCTGCGCCATCAGCGGGAAGATGTGGCCGGGCTGGACGAGGTCCTCGGGGCGCGCATCGGGGCGCACGGCGGTACGGATCGTGTGGGCGCGGTCGTACGCGGAGATGCCGGTGGTCACGCCCTCGGCGGCCTCGATCGAGACCGTGAAGTTGGTCGCGAACGGCGTGCCGTTGTTGGTGACCATCAGCGGCAGCCGCAGCTGCTGGCAGCGCTCGCGGGTCAGCGTCAGGCAGATCAGGCCGCGACCGTAGCGGGCCATGAAGTTGACATCCTCGGGCCGCGTCAGCGAGGCGATCATCAGCAGATCGCCTTCGTTCTCGCGGTCCTCGTCGTCCATCACCAGCACCATGCGCCCCTGACGCAGGTCGGTGAGCAGTTCTTCGATCGTGTTCAGCGACATGATGACTCGCAGGCCGGTACCGGACGCCGGTACCGGCGGTGACAGAGGCACGGCCCGGTGGCCGCGTACCCGATGAATGCGCTCAGGATACCGCCGGCGCCGACGGCCCGCGCGGGGCGAGCGTCAGGCGCAGGTCGCGACCGACGCTGCGCACGTCGGTCCAGTCGAATTCGAGGCGCTGCTCCATGCGTTCGAGGCCCGGCAGCCGCGCGAGGCCGCGCGCGGCATCGCCAAGCAGCAACGGTGCCAGATAGACGACGAGCTCATCGACCCGCCCGGCGGCGAGCAGCGCCCCGGCCAGCCGCGCGCCGCACTCGGCGTGAACCTCGTTGCAGCCGCGCGCCGCCAGGCTTGCGAGCACCGCATCGAGATCGAGACCGCCGCCCCGCACCGGCACGCGCTCGATGTCGACGCCGTACGCCGTCAGCGCCGCCGCCTCGGCGACGCCGGCCTGCGGGCCGCAGACGATCAGCGTGCGCCCGGGCCGGCCGATCAGGCGCGCGGC
>NZ_DAOLKE010000397.1:0-3012 GCF_035331805.1 Plasticicumulans sp.
CGTCGGGCGAGCGCCGACTTGCTGAGCCCGGCATCGCGCATCGAGAGGTACAGCGCGGCTTTGAGCGCCGTCGTGACCGGCAGGGATACCGCAATCTCTCCGTGCACAGGCTCGCTCGCTGGCGGGATGTCCAGATCGTCCATGATGCGAGCCTCGACGGCGGCCTGCAGGGCGCCTTCGGCTTCTTCCAGGCAATCCGCCGGGCTTTCACACTGCGTGATCGCTTCGGGGATGTCCCGGCAGGTCACGACGAACCCGCCATCGTGCTCGTCGGCCGTGAGTGCTACGGGGTAGGTGAAGCTCTGCATGATGGCCTCCTTACAGATCGTCCGCCGCGATGCCCAGTTGCCTGAGCATGGCGTGCAAAGTGCCCGTCTTGAGTTCGTCCTTGAGGTTGCGCACGACCGTGCGCCGTCCGCCGAGGATCAGCACGCCGTGGCTGCCCTTGCCAAGCTCGGGCCGCCACTCGAACGCGAGCCCACTGGCTTTTGCGTACCGCCGGACCTTGTGGATGAACTCGCTGCCCTTCATGGCCCTGGCTTCCGGCGTTGCCATTACATGCACTGCAGCGTCGGTCATTTTTGACCGAACAGCAACCGCTGTGGCACATGCATCGATCCCTGCGCTGCATGCATCGATCGATGCATGCAGCGCCGGCAAGTGCAGATGCCGCGCATGGGCGAATGCCTGCGCGGCATGGGCGCACCCTTGCGCCGCAGGCATCGACCCATCCACGGCAAGTGCGGACCCTTCGGCCGGCAGGGCCGATGCTCACTCGTCAGGGATCAAACCGCCGCCTCGCGCCTGCCGACGCTCACCCGCCCCGGCAGCCCCGACACCGGCTTCAGCAGCGCCCGATCGATCAGCCTGCCCCCGCCCGCCTGCGGATCGACCGGCCCGTAGCGCCTCGTGTCGATCACGCCGCCGAGCCCGCCCTTGTCCGCCGGCTGACTCAGGTAGTCGAGCAGCGCCTCCTGATAATGGATCGTGTGCACCAGCGGCTCCGGCGTCAGCCCGAGGCGTGCGAACGGATAGCCGTCGCCGCCGCGGGCCGTGAAGTCGATCGTCGCGAGCGACAGCGGCCGGGCACCGGTGCGGACGATGCCGTCCTCGACCAGCTGCGTGCCGTCATCGAGCGTCATCGACAGGATGCGTCCGCCGCCCGCGGGCCTGCCGTCGGCATCGAGTTGCAGCGGCGGGCGGCGCGAGTCGTAGACGATGCGCAGGCCCGAAACCTGCGCGAAGCGCCCGCTCGCGGCCCCGTCCGGCGAGGCATTCGCCAGCGCATGCTCCATCAGGATGCGGAGCTGCCCGGCGTCCAGCCCGCGGAACTGCACGATCAGGTTCGTGAACGGCAGCACGTTGAACACGTCGCCGGCGCTCACCTCGCCGGCCCGGATCGAGGTGCGGATGCCGCCGCCGTTCTGGATCGCGAGGTCGGTGCCGGCGGCGAAGCGCACGGCGTCGGCAACCAGGTTGCCGAGGTTGGTCTCGCTGTTGCGCACGCCGTACTGCGCCTGCGCGCCGGACTCCGCCGCCGAGCCGCGCACGCCGTTGAGTTCGACGGGGGTCGTGGCGATCTTCTGCTCGCTCAGCGCCGCGATGAACGCCCGCACCGGCTGCACGACCCCGGCCTCGATGACCGGATCGGGCAGGACGTGATCGGCATCGGCCGGGTTGCCGCTGACGCGGTGCATGCGGCTGCCGGTGCCGGTCAGCGGCACGCCGTCGGCATCGCGCCGCACCCGCCCCTGCGCATCGAGCGACAGCTGCAGTTCGCCGACGTAGCGATTGCCGAAGTTGCCGGTGACGCCGAGCACGCGGCTGCCATCCTCGAGCGCGACGACCTGCGGATAGCCCCGGATCATGGCCGGCTCATCGAGGATCGTCGCCATGCCGGGCGAAGTCATCAGCTCGTGGCCGCCGCCGGAGACGAACACGTCGAGGCCGCTGAGCTTCGGCACCAGCTTCAGCTCGTTGCGGTAGCCCTGCAGGTGGCTGAGCAGCACGACGACGCTCGCGCCCGCCGAGCGCGCGCGGTCGATCTCGGCCTGCAGCAAGGGCGCGAGTGCCAGCAGCTTCGTGTCCTCGTCCGCGGCCGGGTCACGGTCACGCACCGTGACCGCCCCGGGCGAGGAGATGTCCGGCAGCCGCGGCGTGGTCGCACCGATCACGGCGATCCGGTTGCCCTTCGGCGTATCGACGATCAGGGTCTTCGCGATCCGCCCTTCTGCGACCAGCGCCTGCAGCGCGGCATGGCCGGAGAAATCGAGGTTGGCCGACAGATACGGCGTGCCGGCCACCGCGACGAACTGCGCGGTCACGTCCGGGCCGAGGTCGAACTCGTGATTGCCGAAGCAGACGGCCGTGAAGCCGAGCCGGCGCAGCACGATGGCATCGTAGAAATCCTGCCCGCCCCCCGGGGCGGCCTGCGCGAGATGCTTCAGGCTCGCCGTCAGCCGCGGCCCCGGCAGGAAGGAATCCCCGGCATTGAGCACCAGCACCGCCCGCCCTGCCGCCAGCGCTGCCGCACGCTGCTGCTGTAGCAGCGCCGAAAGCCGCGCGGCCCCGCCGTAGAAGCTGATCGGATCATCCGGCGTGTCGTACCGGTTGCCCTGCGCGCTGATCAGCCAGGATTCCTGATCACCGACGTGGAACAGCGTCAGTTCCTCGGCCACCGGCGCGGCGAGTGCCGGCAGCAGTGCAAACAGCAGGATCAAAAGGGCGAGGCTGGGGCGAAGCCGGGGAATCCGCATGATTCGCGCTCCGGGAAGGATCGGGCAGGCCGCGGGTGGCGTGGCGCCGGGACGCACGACGGGGGCGAAAAGGTTCAGGGCACGGATGCAGGGCCGGCTCCGTGCGCATCGCACGGATCGACCGGAGCGGAGGGCAAAGTCCGGCAGCCGCCAGCGAAGGATGACACGGCGCTTCGCTCCGGATCATGCCCTCCGGGCACGGCGGCGGTTCGGCAGACCCCGCAGCCGCGGCGCATTCCGGATCCGGACGGAACCG
>NZ_DAOLKE010000398.1:0-3012 GCF_035331805.1 Plasticicumulans sp.
CGCGGCCTCCGGGCGCGTCAGCAGCACGGCGATCGCCAGCAGCAGCGCAGCGGCGAGCGGCCCGGCCGCCATCTGCCGGCAGGCGCCGGCGAGATCGGCGCGGGTGCTGCGCTCGGCCTCGCTGGAGGTCGTCCACTGCAGCAGCCGGCGGTGACTGAACGTGAGCCGCCACAGCGTGCGGCCGATCGCATCGAGGCTGTAGGCGGCCTCGTGCGGCAGCCACGCCAGCCGGCAGAGCGTCAGCAGCGTCTGGCGCCACAGCGCGGCCCCGACCTGGCGCAGGTGGATCAGCGGCGCGGCCTCCGGGGGCTTGCGCACGATCGCGAGCAGCGCCTCGCACACCGGGCGCGTCAGCAGCACGGCGATCGCCAGCAGCAGCGTGCCGCTGAAGGCCCCGAGCACCCCGGCCCCGAGCAGCAGCAGCGCCACGGTCGCCGCCGGCACCAGGCTGCGGCGCAGGTTGTCGGCGATCTTCCAGCGCGACAGCGCACTGAGCGGATTGCGCCGCCGCCCGTCCGCTCCCGGCACGCGCGCCAGCAGCCAGCCGCCGATCTGCCAGTCGCCGCGGATCCAGCGCTCGCGCCGCCGGGCATCGACGAGGTGGCGCGCCGGCATGTCCTCGTAGAGCTGCGTGTCGCTCAGCAGCCCCGCGCGCGCGTAACAGCCTTCGAGCAGGTCGTGGCTGAGGATGCGGTTGTCCGGAAAACTGCGCCCGGCCGCCTCGAACGCGGCCACGTCATAGATGCCCTTGCCGATGAAGGAGCCTTCGCCGAAGACATCCTGATACACGTCGGAGGCGAGCTGGCTGTACGGGTCGATGCCGGCCTCGCCGCCGTGCAGCCGCGCATACGCCGAGCGGTGCACGCTCGAAGGCATCACGTCGACGCGCGGCTGCAGGATGCCGTAGCCCTCGACGACGCGGCCGCTGTCCTCGTCGAAGCGGGCGCGGTTCAGCGGGTGGGCGAGCGCGCCGACCATCGCCGCGGCCGCATCGCGCGGCAGCTGCGTGTCGGCATCGAGCGTGATGACGAAGCGCACGCTGCCGGCGAGCGCCACGAGGTCGCCCTCGATGTGCGAGAAGGCCCCGGTGCGGCCTTCGAGCAGCAGCGCGTTGAGATCGGCGAGCTTGCCGCGCTTGCGCTCGCGCCCCATCCACACGCCTTCGGCCGCGTTCCACGTGCGCGGCCGGTGCAGCAGCGCGAACGGGCTGCCGCGGTCGTTGCCGTCATCGGCACGGCCGTAGCACGCGTTGAGCCGGGCAATGCCGGCGCGCGCACGCTCGATGCGCGCGGCATCGTCCGGCGTCGTTTCGGTCGCGGCATCGGGCAGGTCCGACAGCAGCACGAAGCCGAGCTGCGGATCGCGGTTGGCGAGGTAGCGCACCTCCAGCGCATCGACGAGCGTGTCGATGTCCGCAGCGCTGCCGAGCAGCACCGGCACCGCCACCAGCGTGCGCGCCTCGGGCGGGATGCCATGGCGGTAATCGAGCCGCGGCACCGGCTTCGGGCGCACCGTCAGCGTCGCGAGCCAGTTGGCGAGGGTCACGCCCAGCTCGCTGCTGGCGATGAAGGCGAGCGCGAGCGCCAGGCCCAGCAGGCCGGGGGCGGCACCCTCGGCATCGAGCCCACTTGCGTAGGCGCCGGTCGCGAGCAGCGCGGTGACGGTGGCGGTGCCGAGGTACATCGTCAGCGGCCAGCGCGCCAGTTCCTGCCGCAGCCGCAGCCACGGCGACAGCCGCAGCGGCAGCCGGGCTTCGAGCCGGCGCCGGCCGCGGTCCACCAGCCAGTAACCGATGTGGGCGGTGCGCGCCATCAGCCCGTGGCGCGCGGCCTCGTCCTGCGCCAGCGCCAGCGCCGCCCGCGCCACGGCCGGCTCGTCGCCGCCGGCGTGATCGGCGAGGTATTCGACGACGTGCCGGTAATGGTCGCGGCTCGCGAAGTCCATGCGCCGGTAGCTGCCGTGCGGATCGGCGGCGAGCACCGCCTCGACGACGCTGACCGATTCGACGAACTCGCGCCAGTCGAGCGCACTCAGCGCACCGAGCGTCAGGATGCTGTTGCCGATCGACACCTGATCGGCCGCCTGCAGCCGGCTCTCCTGCTCGACGAGCTGCTCGATCGTGTGCCCGGACTCGGCCAGCGCCTGCGCGAGCCAGCTCAGCGGCAGCGTGCCGCCGCTGCGGTGGCCCTGCAGGTTGCGCGCGAACTCGGCGACGAAGGCGCTGGAGAGCCGCGGTTCGGAGCGCGCCATGTCGGCGACGAGCAGGATCAGCCCCTTCGGCTCGCGCTCGGCGACCTCCAGCATGCGCACGGCCCAGCGCAGCGCCAGTTCGCGGTCGCGGCGACTGGCGACCAGGCGGTCGGTGACGCGGCGCAGGTTCTCGATCAGCGCGAGCTGCAGCATGATCGGCACGGCCCACAGCTCGCCGAGCGTCAGCGGATCGACCCGCTGGTAGGCCATCACCACGCGCCCGAGCGCGTCGATGTCGACGCGGCCGTCGCCGTGCGCGATGACGGCCAGCGCCAGGTCATAGACGCGCGGCAGCCCGCGGCCGGGACCGTTGGCGAGCCACGGCAGCTTGGCGCTGTAGTTCTTCGGCAGGTTGCGGCGCGCGACGCGGATCTGCTGCTCGATCAGGTGGTAGTTGTCGAGCAGCCATTCGCCGGCCGGCGTGACGCTGCGCTGCTCGTCGAGCTTGCCGGCGAGCAGCGCATGCCCGGCGGCGAGCGCCGCGGCGTTGTCCTGCAGCCGCGCGATCAGCCGGTCCTGCGTGCGCCGGCGCTCGACGACGTGATTGCGCGCCAGCGCCTCGGCGTGGGCTTCGAGCTGCTCGGCGCCGTAAAGCTCGGCGCGCAGGGGCAGCTCGGTATCGGCCGGCGTGCGTTCGACCCGGCGCTTCTGCAGCCACTGCGTGAACCCGGTCCTGATCATGCATTCCATCCCCCAGGTGCGCGGGCAACGGAACGTCACCGCCGGAAACGAAAGACCGGCCGCGCCACAGCGCGGTTCCGG
>NZ_DAOLKE010000399.1:0-2997 GCF_035331805.1 Plasticicumulans sp.
CGTCGCCGCGGCCGGTCAGGCCTGGCTTGCCGGGCGCCGCACCCGTGTCGCGCCGTTCGCGCGCCGGCATTTCGGCTGGCGCGGCGCCTGGCGGCTGAACCGGCGGGCCTTCGGCAAGGATCTGCTGCGTGCGCCGGTCAACGTGCTGTGGGCCGCACCGCACCTGCTGCTGCAGCTCGGGGCCAGAGCCGGGCGCAAGGCCGGGCTGAAACGCACGGCCGAGCGGCTGGAGCAGCTGCCGGCGGGCTGGCGCACCGATGTCGAACGCGAGCTGGAATGGCTGATCCGCACCGAGCTGCTGGAGCTGCCCTGCACGCAGCCCGGACGCACGAGTCCGCGCGACACGCTGTTCGAGGCCGTGCTCGCGCAGCCGGCCGTCGCCGGCGCGCTGGTCGAGGCGCTGCAGGCCCTCGATGCGCTCGGGCAGCGGACGGAGCTGCACGGGCGGCTCGCCGACTTCCTGCGCCAGTACACCGACACGCGCGCGGCGGCGGCCGATCTCGCCAACTCGCTGCTGGCGCTCGCGGCCGGCGCCGCGGCCTTCCAGTCCTTCACGCCCGGCACCGTGGCGATGGGCGCGGCGGCCGCGGCCGGCATCGCGCAGCAGCTCGCCGTCGCCAACTTCACGCTCGGCCCGACGCTCGGCGCGCTGTGGTACGGCGTGTTCCCGGCCAGCGCCTCGGCCGGTCTGGTCGCGGCGACCACCGGCGGCCTGATCGCCGCACTCGGCGTGCTCGCCGCCTGCTCGGGCCTCGTCACCGACCCGCTGCAGCAGGCGCTCGGCCTGCACGAACGTCGCCTGCACAAGCTGCTCGACGCGCTCGACGCCGAACTCGCCGGCCAGAGCCCGCGCGGCCCGGCGCTGCGCGACGCCTACGTCGCGCGCGTGTTCGACCTGCTCGACCTGATCCAGACGGCGGCGAAGGCGCTGCGGTGAAGGCAGGTGCAGCGACTGCCCTGTTGGCGGTGGCTGGACGTTCGGGATGGGGGGCGTAAAGTCCGGAAAACACACACGGGCACCGCGAGGGCAGACCGATGGACATCGCCGAACGCATCACCATCGAGCCGGGCAAGCGGGGTGGTCGCGCGTGCGTGCGCGGTATGCGCATCGCGGTCGCGGACGTGCTCGGCTGGCTGGCGCAGGGAATGACGGTGGCCGAGATCGTCGCCGACTACCCGGAGCTGGAGCCCGAGGATGTGTCGGCCTGTCTGACGTTCGCGGCCGAGCGGGAGCGGGGCACCGTGACGGTGCATGCCGCTTGAAGCTGCTGCTCGACCAGAACCTGTCGCGGCGACTCGTACCGGTGCTGCAGGCCGCCTACCCGGGCAGCACACAGGTGGCATTGCTGGGGCTGGCGTGCGCGAGCGATCGGGACATCCGTGATCATGCTGCGCAGCATGGCTATGTCATCGTGACCAAGGATGCCGATTTCCGGGACATGGCAGTCCTGCATGGCGTGCCTCCACGGATCATCTGGCTGAGGAGCGGCAACGGCCCGAGACAGGCGGTCGCCGAACGGTTGCTGGCCGCTCATCCGATGCTGGAAGCCGCGTTTGCGGATCCCGCGACCGTCTGCATCGAACTCTGCTGACGGAACCCGCTGCGCTTCCCGCCAAAAACCGACGGCCCCGTCTCCGGGGCCGTCGTCGTCGTTGCCGGCGAATCAGGGGCGGTTCAGCACGGCGCTTCCGCACCCTTGCGCGAGTACCACCACCAGGTCACCACGATGCAGCTCACGTAGAACGCCACGAAGCCGATCAGGGCCGCGGTCGCGCTGCCGGTCAGCTCGATCGAGGTGCCGAAGCTCTTCGGGATGAAGAAGCCGCCGTAGGCGCCGATCGCGCCGGAGAAGCCGAGCACGGCGGCGGCCTCCTTGTTCGCGTCCTTGATCGCCTGCTCCTGCGCGGCCTCGCCCTGACCGGCCGCCGCGCGCTGGCGCTCGGTCATGAAGATCACCGGGATCATGCGGAAGGTCGAGCCGTTGCCGATGCCGGTGGTCACGAACAGCACCATGAACATCAGCAGGAAGCCGGCGAAGCTGCCGCCCTGGCCGGCGTGCGGCAGGAAGGCCATGACGCCGAACACCGCCGCGATCATCGCGATGAAGTTCCAGAAGGTCACGCGCGCGCCGCCGAGCTTGTCCGAGAGCCAGCCGCCGACCGGGCGGATCAGCGCGCCGACCAGCGGGCCGAGGAACGCGTACTGCGTCGGGTTCACGTCCGGGAACTGCGTCTTGGTCAGCAGCGGGAAGCCCGCCGAGAAGCCGATGAACGAGCCGAAGGTGCCGAGGTACAGCCAGCACATCAGCCAGTTGTGCTTGCGCTTGAAGATCACCGCCTGATCCTTGAACGAGGATTTCGCCGAGGCGATGTCGTTCATGCCGAACCACGCGGCGATCGCCGACGCGATGATGAACGGCACCCAGATGAAGCCGGCGTTCTGCAGCCACATCTGCTTGGTGACGTCGCCCTTGGTCCAGGTCAGCGGCTCGCCGCCGAGACCGCCGAACACGCTGGCGGTGATGACCAGCGGCACGACGAACTGCACGGTGGATACGCCGAGGTTGCCGAGGCCGGCGTTGAGGCCGAGCGCCGTGCCCTTCTGCGACTTCGGGAAGAAGAAGCTGATGTTGGCCATCGAGCTGGAGAAGTTGCCGCCGCCGAAGCCGCACAGCAGCGCGAGGATCAGCATCACGAGGTACGGCGTTTCGGGGTTCTGCACCGCGAAGCCGATCCAGATGCACGGGAGCAGCAGCGAGGCGGTGCTGATCGTGGTCCAGCGCCGGCCGCCGAAGATCGGCACGATGAAGCTGTAGAAGATGCGCAGCGTCGCGCCCGACAGCGCCGGCAGCGCGGCGAGCCAGAACAGCTGGTTGGCCGAGTACTTGAAGCCGAGGTTCGGCAGGTTCACGACCACGACCGACCAGACCATCCACACCGCGAACGCGAGCAGCAGGTTCGGGATCGAGATCCACAGATTGCGCTGCGCGATCTTCC
>NZ_DAOLKE010000400.1:0-2995 GCF_035331805.1 Plasticicumulans sp.
CTGCCCTCCGGAGGCAGAGGTCAGGGGTTCGAATCCCTTCGGGCGCGCCATTCCTCACCCCGCCGTTCCCGCTGTCTGCGCTCCCCGACGTCACCGATTCACCCGCGGCTCCGGTCACGCGCCCATGGTCATCCTGCAGACGCCCGGCGGTTTCGATCTGCTGTTCCGCATCCGCGGCTCGATCGTGCGGGACATCCTGCGTCCGCTGCTGGCGACGACGGCGCTCGCGACGCTGGTCACGGTGCTGCACGAGTCGGTGCTGCCGTTTCGTTATTCGATGACCGTCACGCCGTTCAGCCTGATCGGCCTGACCCTCGCGATCTTTCTCGGCTTCCGCAACAGCGTCAGCTACGACCGCTACTGGGAAGGCCGCAAGCTCTGGGGCGAACTGCTGAACGCCTGCCGCAGCCTGGCCCGACTGGCGCTGACGACGATCGATGCCCCGGCCGGCGCCGCCGATGCGCGGCCGACGGCGTTCGTGCACCGGCTGATGGCGTTTGCGCATGCGCTGCGCCACCACCTGCGCGGCAGTGATCCGCTCCCCGACCTCGAACGCCTCCTCGGCCCGCAGGCCGCCGCCCGTCCGGCGGCGGCGCACAACGTGCCGCTGGCGCTGCTGCAGGAACTCGGCGAGCACCTGCACGGCGCGCGCCGTGACCTGCGCATCGACCCGCTGCTCGCCGCGCATGCCGAATCCCGGCTCGACCGGCTCGCCGACGTGCTCGGCGGCTGCGAACGCATCCGCAACACGCCGCTGCCGTACCCGTACCGGCTGCTGCTGCACCGTACCGTGTACTTTTACTGCCTGCTGCTGCCCTTCGGCCTGATCGACACGGTCGGCCGGATGACGCCGGTGGTCGTGCTGTTCCTCGCCTACACGTTCTTCGGCCTCGATGCCCTCGGCGAGCAGATCGAGGAACCGTTCGGCGAGATGCCGCACGATCTGCCGCTCTTGGCGATCAGCACGACGATCGAGGCCGACCTGCTCGAACTGCTCGGCGAGCGCGAACGGCCGGCGGCCGTGCGGCCGGTGGATGGCGTGCTGCTGTGAGACCGGGCCGCGCCCTCAGGCCGGATCGATCCTGAACCCCAGCGTCGCCTGCACCGCCTGTCGCCAGCCCGCGTAGCTCGCCTCGCGCCCGGCAGCCGGCAGCGCCGGTTCGAAGCGACGATCGGGCCGGCAGCAGGCGGCGATGGCGGCGCGATCGGCCCAGAAGCCGGTCGCCAGCCCGGCGAGCGCCGCGGCGCCGAAGGCCGTGGCTTCGGGCTGGGCCGGGCGTTCGACCGGCACGCCGAGGATGTCGCTCTGGAACTGCATCAGGAAGGCGTTGGCGACCGCGCCGCCGTCGACGCGCAGCCGTTCGAGCGCAAGCCCCGCATCGGCCTGCATCGCATCGAGCACGTCGCGGGTCTGGAAGGCGATCGCTTCGAGCACGGCACGGCAGATCTCGGCCCGGCCGCTGCCGCGCGTCAGCCCGAACAGCGCACCGCGCACGTCGCTTCGCCAGTACGGCGCGCCGAGCCCGACGAAGGCCGGCACGCAGTAGACGCCGCCGGTCGAGGCGACCGACTGCGCCAGCGCCTCTGAATCGGCGGCGGTATCGATCAGCTTCAGGCCGTCGCGCAGCCACTGCACGGCCGAGCCGGCGACGAAGATGCTGCCTTCGAGCGCGTATTCGAGCTGATCGCCGATCTGCCAGGCGATCGTCGTCAGCAGCCCGTGGCGTGAACGCACCGCCTGCGCGCCGGTGTGCATCAGCAGGAAGCAGCCGGTGCCGTAGGTGTTCTTGGCCATGCCCGGCGCGTGGCAGCCCTGCCCGAACAGCGCCGCCTGCTGGTCGCCGGCCAGGCCCGCGATCGGCAGCGCGACGCCGAGCGTCAGCCGCGGATCAGTCGTGCCGAGCACGCCGCTCGATGCGCAGACCTCGGGCAGCAGGGCGCGCGGCACATCGAGCAGCGCCAGCAGTTCGTCGTCCCAGCGCCGGGCGTGGATGTCGTAGAGCAGCGTGCGCGAGGCGTTGCTCGCGTCGGTGACGTGCCGCCGGCCGCCGCTGAGGTTCCAGACCAGCCAGCTGTCGATCGTGCCGGCCAGCAGCTCGCCGCGTCCGGCCCGTGCGCGGGCGCCGGGCAGTTGATCGAGCAGCCACCTGAGCTTGGTGCCGGAGAAGTACGGATCGATCAGCAGGCCGGTGCGCTCGCGGATCAGCGGCTCGGCCCCTTGCGCGCGCAGCTGCGCGCAGATGCCTTCGCTCTGGCGCGACTGCCAGACGATGGCGCGATGGATCGGCCGGCCGGTGGCCTTCTCCCAGATCACGACGGTCTCGCGCTGGTTGGTGATGCCGAGCGCGGCGATCGCCTGCACCGGGGTGCGCGTGACGGTCAGCACTTCGGCGATCGTCGTCAGCACGCTGGCGAGGATCTCGGAAGCGTCGTGCTCGACCCAGCCCGGCTGCGGGAAGTGCTGCGTGAGCTCGCGCTGCGCGCAGCCGGCGACGCGCCCGGTGTGGTCGAACAGCAGCGCGCGCGTGCTGGTCGTGCCCTGATCGATTGCGAGCACGTAGCGTTCGTCCATGTCTCCTCCCCGGCCGCGGCCGGCGGATCAGGCGTGTCCGCCGCTCAGCCGCGGTACTGCTTCGGCAAGGTAGTCCGCGAGCCGCGCCGCTGCCCCCGCCTCGATGCGCAGCCCGAGCTTGCTGCGCCGCCACAGCACGTCCTCGGCCGTGCGCGCCCATTCGGTCTGCACCAGGTAATCGACCTCGGCCGCATGCAGCCCGGCCCCGAAGTCCGTGCCGAGTCCGGCGAGCGCATTGGCGGCACCGAGCAGCCGCGATGCGCGCGTGCCGTAGCTGCGCACCAGCCGCGCCGCCAGCGCCGGCGGCAGCCACGGCCGCGTCGCACGCAGGCTCCGCAGCAGTGCCTCGCGATCGTCGAAACCCCCGCCCGGCAGCGCCGGCCCGCCGGCGCTGCCGGGCGGGGATTTCGACAATCGCGAGGC
>NZ_DAOLKE010000401.1:0-2970 GCF_035331805.1 Plasticicumulans sp.
CACGGCGTCGGCCCGCAGCGTGCCGGCCGACGAAGCCGTGGTCCCGGGGCTGCGCGCCACCGGCGATCTGGCGCTGATCGTCGAGCGCGCCGCCGGGCGCGTCGCGCTCGCCGAGACCAGCGGGCGCACGCTGCTCGGGCGCATCGACGGCCTTGGCGATCTGTCCCATGCCGCGCTCGTCTATTCGCGCGACCAGCGTTACGCGTTCGTGTTCGGCCGCGACGGCGGCCTGAGCAAGGTCGATCTGCTGACGCAGCGTGTCGTCGGGCGCGTCGTGCAGTCCGGCAATTCGATCGGCGGCGCCATCTCGCAGGACGGCCGCCATGTCGCGGTCGCCAACTACGAACCCGGCGGCATCCGCATCTTCGATGCCGCGACGCTCGCGCCGCTCGCCGACGTGCCGGCCGGATACGGCGAAAACGGCGCGCGCGCCAAGGTGGTCGGCATCGCCGACGTACCGGGCGGCGGCTTCATCTATTCGCTGTTCGAGGCCGGCGAGATTCGCCTGACCACGCTCGATGCCGACGGCCGCGCGCAGACGCGGCGCTGGAGCGCCGGCCTGCAGCCCTACGACGGCCTGATCTCGCCCGACGGCCGCTGGTACGTCGCCGGGCTGTTCGGCGAGCCGGGGCTGGCGGTGCTCGATCTCTGGCACCCGGAGGCCGGCGTGCGCAAGGTGCTGCAGCAGTACGGGCGCGATGACCCGAAGCTGCCGGTCTACAAGATGCCGCACCTGCGCGGCTGGGCGATCGCCGGGCGGCTGGCCTTCCTGCCGGCGATCGGTCATCACGAGCTGGTCGTCGTCGATACCGACACCTGGAGCGAGCGCGCGCGCATCCCGGTGCGCGGCCAGCCGGTGTTTGCGATGGCGCGGCCCGATGGCCGGCAGGTGTGGGTGAACTTCGCGCATCCGGACAACGGCGCGCTGCAGGTCGTCGATGTCGAGACGCTCGCCGTCATCGACACGCTCGAACCGGGCAAAGCTGTGCTGCATCTGGAGTTCACGCCGCGCGGCGAGCAGGTCTGGGTGTCGGCGCGCGACAGCGGCGAGGTGCTGGTCTACGACACGCAGCGCCGCACCGTGCTCGCGCGCCTGCCGGCCGACAGCCCGAGCGGCATCTTCATGACCGCGCGCAGCGCGCGCATCGGCATGTGAACGGAGACCGCCGCGATGCCTGCCGCCTTCCCTGCCGCCCCCTCTGCCAGCTTCACGCTCGATGCGCTCGACTGGCGCCTGCTCGATGAATTCCAGCGCGACTTCCCGCTCGACGCGCAACCCTGGGCGCGCATCGGCGAACGGCTCGGGCTCGGCGCCGATGCCGTGCTCGCGCGGCTGACGCGGCTGCAGGCGCTCGGCTGCATCGCCCGCGTCGGGCCGGTGTTCGCGCCGAAGCGCGCCGGCGCCAGCCTGCTCGCCGCCCTCGCCGTGGCGCCGCAACGCCTCGCCGAGGTCGCCGCCATCGTCAGCGCCCAGCCCGAGGTCAACCACAACTACGAACGCGAGCCGGCCGGCCTCGACTTCAACCTGTGGTTCGTGCTGACCGCAGCCGATGCCGACGCGCTCGATGCCGCCATCGCCCGCATCGAGTCCGCGACCGGGCTGACGGTGATGCGCCTGCCGCTGGAGCGCGAATACCACATCGACCTCGGCTTCCGGCTGCACGGAGGCCGGCCATGAATCCGCCGCAGCTCCCGGAGGCCTCGCGCGCCGCCCCGGCCGGAGCGTGGCGTCAGGCGCTGATCGCCGCCGTGCAGGACGGCCTGCCACTGGTGCCGGAACCGTTCGCAGCGCTCGCCGAAACGCTCGGCTGCGACGAGGCCGAGGTGCGCGAGGGCCTCGCCGCGCTGCTCGCCGACGGCACCGTGCGCCGGCTCGGCGTCGTCGTGCGCCATCGCGAACTCGGCTTCGCGGCCAACGCCATGGTGGTCTGGGACGTGCCGGACGCGCGCGTCGATGCACTCGGCGCGCAACTCGCCGCCGAGCCGGCGGTGACGCTCTGCTACCGCCGCCCGCGCGTGCCGCCGCACTGGCCGTACAACCTGTTCTGCATGATCCACGGGCACGACCGCGCCGCCGTGCTCGCGGAACTGGCGGCGATCGTCGGGCGCCACGGCCTCGGCGAGCTGCCGCACCGGCCGCTGTTCAGCCGCCAGCGCTTCAAGCAGCGCGGCGCGCGCTACCTCGACCGCGGAGCCCCGTCATGAGCCGGCCCGCCGCCACGCGGCCTGCGCTCGATGCCGCCGATCGCGCGCTGATCAACCGCCTGCAGCGCGGCCTGCCGCTGGTCGATGCGCCGTATGCGGCGGTCGGGGCCGAACTCGGCCTGAGCGAGGCCGAGGTACTGCAGCGGCTGCAAAGCCTGCTTGATCGGCGCGTGCTGACGCGCTTCGGGCCGCTGTTTCATGCCGAGCGGCTCGGCGGCGCGCTGCTGCTTGCAGCCCTCGCGGTGCCGCAGGCCGACTTCGAGCGCATCGCCGCCCTCGTCAACGCCTTCCCCGAGGTCGCGCACAACTACGAACGCGAGCATGCGCTGAACATGTGGTTCGTGCTCGCCACCGCAACGCCGGCCGCCCTCGAAGCCGCGATCCTCGGCATCGAGGCCGCCACCGGCCTGCCGGTCCACCGTTTTCCGAAACTCGAAGAGTTCTACGTCGGCCTGTACCTGCCGGCGTGAACCGCAGCCCCGCGCTGGGAGCCCCCCGATGCAAGCGATTCCGTATACCGATGCCCGCAACCAGCTCGCCCGCCTGCTCGATCGCGTCACGCGCGAGCACCAGCCGGTGCTGATCACCCGGCGCAAGGGCGAACCGGCGGTGCTGATCGCGCTCGCCGACTTCGAGCACTGGCGCCACGAGCACTACCTGCTGCGCCGCCCCGACGAGGCCCGCCGCCTGCTCGACACCCTCGACGAGATCCGCGACGGCCGGCACGGCGAGCCGCAGGACCCGCCGCAGGACGGCATCGACCGC
>NZ_DAOLKE010000402.1:0-2950 GCF_035331805.1 Plasticicumulans sp.
GGCGGGATCGGCGAGGACGGCGCGGATGCTGCGCTCGGCCGCGGCTTCATCGGCCGGCAGCCGGCCGGGATCGGGGCGCTGCGCGAGGTGCGCGGCCACGAGTTGCTCGTAGCGCGGCGCGAGGCCGGGGAAGCGCGCGAGGGCGGCGCAGGTCTGCCGGGCGCTCGCGACCAGCCAGTCGGCATCAGAGTCGTCCTCTGTGCCCGCCTGCGCGGCGAGCGCGGCCAGCCACAGGTACAGGTCGCGATTCAGCGCCGGGTCTGCAAACAGGTCGATGCATTCGGGCAGCCGCAGCGTCGTCTCGTCGCGCCACGCCAGCGCCGCCTCCCGCCCGCTGCCGGCGATGCGCTCCAACCAGCCGCGCCGCGCCCCGTGCTCCAGCGCCTGCGCCCCGGCCACGCTCAGCGCCCCGTCACCGCCGAGCGCCCGGAACAGCACGGCAACCGTCTTCTGCACCTCAGCCAGCCGCACCGCGGCTTCGGGGTGCCGCCGGCTGGCCGCGCGCGTGACCAGCCGGTGCCAGAGCTGACCGACCTGTTCTTCCATCTGCGGAGGACTCCGGAGGCGCGCCGCGGGCGCAGGCAAAGGCGGATTATCCGGCCGCGGACGGTGCAGATGGCGGCGGCTACCACCTGTGCGCCGCGACACAGCCGGCAGGCGCAGGCAGAGGCAGCGCTGCATCGCCGCCGGACGGGCTTTCGCACCGGCTCTCGCGCGAGCCGCGCGGCTACGCGCCCTCGACCCGCAGCACCTGCGTCTGCAGCCGCCCGTCCGGGAACAGTTCCAGCAGCCGGCAGCCCGGACCGTGCGCGGCATCGGCCGCCGGTTCCGGCGCCTGCAGGTCGAACTGGATGCAGGTCGACGGGCAGCCGAGGCAGCGGATGCCGTCGATGACGGTATCGACCTCGGCGTGCAGGTGGCCGAACACCACAGCCCGCACCTGCGGCGCCTGCTTCAGCACCCCGAACAGTTCGGCGCGGTTGTCGAGGGCGATCGCGTCGAAACCGGCGCAGCCGGTCAGCAGCGGCGGGTGGTGCAGCGCGACCAGCGTCGGGGTCTGCGGCCGCGCGGCGAGGCTTTGCTGCAGGAAGTCGAGTTCGGACGGCGCGAGGCGCCCGGCCGGGCTCTGCGGCACGCGCGTATCGAGCAGCAGCAGTTGCCAGCCGCCGGCTTCGAGCTGCCGGCGCCGCTGCACCGGACCTGAACTCCAGCAGGCGGCGAGGGCGTCGGAGTCGTCGTGGTTGCCGGGCAGAGCCGCGACCGGCAGGCCGCTCGGCAGCAGGAAGTCATCGCGCAGGCGTTCGTAGGCCGGTGTGCCTTCGTCGTGGACCAGATCGCCGGTCGCGAGCAGCAGCGCCGGTTGCAGCCCGGTCGCGAGGGTCAGCACGGCGCGCAGGCCGGCATCGACATCGACACCCCAGCTCTGCGCGCCCGGCGTGCTGCGCAGGTGACAGTCGCTGATCTGCACGATGCGCACGGCGGATTCGGGTTTCATCGGCAAGGCTCCGGCAATCGGCGGGATACGGGTATATGACTATCATTGTCCCCCCGCCGCCGGAGTGCCGCGTCCCCATGAAAGCCATCCAGCTGACCGAGACCCTGTACGACTACCTGATCGACGTGTCGCTGCGCGAGACCGACGTGCAGCGGCGGCTGCGCGCGTACACGTCGACGCTGGAGCGCGCGCGCATGCAGATCGCGCCCGAACAGGGCCAGTTCATGCAGTGGCTGGTACGCCTGGCCGGCGCGCGGCGCATCGTCGAGGTCGGCACCTTCACCGGCTACAGCGCGCTGGCGATGGCGCTGGCGCTGCCGCCGGACGGCCGGCTGATCGCCTGCGACATCGACCCGGTGCATACCGCGACCGCGCAGCAGTACTGGCAGGAGGCCGGCGTCGCCGATCGCATCGAGCTGCGCCTCGGTCCGGCACTCGACACGCTCGACGGGCTGATCACCGAGTTCGGCCGCAACAAGATCGACCTGGCCTTCATCGATGCCGACAAGACCGCGCACCTCTTCTATTACGAGCGCCTGCTGGAAATGCTGCGCCCCGGCGGCGTGATCCTGATCGACAACACGCTCTGGGGCGGCAGCGTCGCCGACCCGGCCGCGCACGACGCCGACACGCTGGCGATCCGTGGCCTGAACCTGCTGCTGCGCGATGACGACCGCATCGACCTGGCGCACCTGCCGGTCGGCGACGGTCTGGCGCTGGCGCTGAAGCGCTGACCACTGGCCGTGAGGACCGATACCGAAGATGAGCCGCCGCGTCCGCCGCCTGCTGACCGTCGTGCTGGTGCTGGTGCTGACGCCGGCGCTGCTGATGGCCTGGTTCATGGCGCGCGTGGCGATCTACGCCGACAACCGCGATGAAGGCCAGGCCGATGCGGCGGTCGTGCTCGGGGCCGCCGCCTGGTTCACGCGGCCGTCGCCGGTGTTCGAGGAGCGCATCAAGCACGCGCTCGATCTCTACAAGGAAGGCCGCGTGCGCGCGATCGTGTTCACCGGCGGCGTCGGGCGCGGCGACACGCGCTCCGAGGCCGAAGTCGCGCGCAACTACGCGCTGCGCCGCGGCGTGCCGGAGTCGGCCATCCACGTCGAGACCGCCTCGCGCTCGACCTTCGGCAACCTCGTCAACGCCCGGCTGCTGCTGGAGCGCAATGGCCTCAGGCGCGTGCTGCTGGTCTCGGACCCGCTGCACATGCGCCGCGCGATGACGATGGCCCGCGACCTCGGCATCGATGCCCGCCCGTCACCGACACCGACCACGCGCTTCCAGAGCTTCTCGACGCAGTTCGACCTGCTGCTGAAGGAGACCTTCGACTACGCCCGCTACAAGCTCGGCCGCCACTTCCTGGACTTCGACGAGCCGACCGCCGGCTACGCGGCCGCGGGCGAGTCGTGACCGGCACGGCCGATGCGCGCCGGCAAGGGCATCGGGCGCCAGGGT
>NZ_DAOLKE010000403.1:0-2938 GCF_035331805.1 Plasticicumulans sp.
ACGCGGCTGGGGCCTGCTGCGGGCGCTCGCCGTGCCGGCGCCGCTCGCCGGGATGCTGAGCCTGCTGCTGCTCGATCTGGCGATCTGGGCGCAGCATGTCGCGATGCACCGCGTGCCGCTGCTCTGGCGCCTGCACCGCGTGCATCACACCGACACCGACTTCGACACCAGCACGGCGCTGCGCTTTCACCCGCTGGAGATCGGGCTGTCGATGCTCTGGAAGATCGTGCTGGTGCTCGCGCTCGGTGCGCCGGTCGCGGCGGTTGCGGGCTTCGAGCTGCTGCTGTCGGCCTGCGCGCTGTTCAACCACGCCAACCTCGCGCTGCCGGCGCCGGTCGATGCGTGGCTGCGCCGCGTGCTGATCACGCCGGACGTGCACCGCATCCACCACTCGATCCACCGCGACGAGACCGACAGCAACTTCGGCTTCAGCGTCGTCTGGTGGGATCACCTGTTCGGCACCTGGCGCTCGGCACCGCGCGACGGACACGCGACGATGACGATCGGCCTCGACGGCTTCCGCGCCCCGCAAGCCCAGCGCCTCGGCGCGCTGCTGCTGCAGCCGCTGCGCCGCGACGGCTGAGCCTGCGCTGACCCGCTGCCCCCCGCCACGTCCCGTAACCGGCCGGCTCCGGACGCGCCCGCCGCTTTGTGCTTCAATCGCCCCCGCCCGAGACCTGCCGAGTCACCGATGATCTTCACCCGCCTGTTCCGCCGTGCGCCGTCGTGGCGCCATCGTGATCCCCGCGAGCGCCTGCGCGCGCTGCAAAGCCTCGCCGACGGCGATCCGGCACTGCTCGAACTGGCCGGTGACAGCGATCCGGGCGTGCGCCGCGCCGCGCTCGACCGGCTGCACGATCCGCTGCGGCTGCTCGAACATCTGCACGCCGAGGACGACGCCGTCGTGCGCGAGGCCGCCACCGGCCGGCTGCGCACGCTGCTCGCCGGGCACCTCGCCGGCGGGCCGGCGGTGACGGTGCGCCTCGCCGTGCTTGCCGATCCGCGCCTGCCGCCGGCGCTGCTCGTCCACCTCGCCGCCGAGGCGGCCGAATCGGCGCTGCGGCTGGCCGCGCTCGCCGGCGTCCTCGATCAGCGGCAGCTCGCCGTCATCGCCGTGCAGGACGCGGTTGCCGAGGTGCGCCTCGCGGCCACCGAACGCATCCACGATCCCGAACTGCTCGCCGGGCTGGCGCGCAGCTTCCGCGCTCGCGACAAGCGCCTGTACCGGCTCGTCAGCGAGCGGCTGGAAACCGTGCGCCGGCGCGAGACCGAACGCCTGCGCGCCGCGGCGCTGCTCGATGAGCTCGACGCGCTGGCCGCCCGCGAGCGCCTGGAAGCCGAGGACGTGGTCCGCGCCGCCGCGCTCGAACGCGAATTCGGGCAGCTGCCGGCCGAAGCCGATGACCCGGCCCGCCGTCAGGCCGCGCAGGCCCGGCTCGCGCCGCTGCTCGCCGCGCATCAGGCCCACGGCGTCGCGGTCGCCCGCTGCCTGCGCGCCCTCGATGCCATCACCGCCGGCTTCGCCACGCACGGCGACGCCACGGCCTGCGCCACGGCGCTCGCCGGGCTCGAAGCCGAGGCTCCGGCCGATCCGCGCATCGTCGTGCGCATGCAGGCGCTGCGCGAGCGGCTGGCCGAGCGCGGGCGCGACACCGCCCATGCCGAAGCCCGCGAACGCTGGCTGAACGCGCTCGAAACGCTGGCGTCGATCGACGCCGCGACCCGGACCCGGCTCGAAGCCGAATGGCAGGCGCTCCCGGCACCGGCCGATGCCACGCTGCGCCGCCGTCAGGACGAACGCGCCCGCGCCCGGCTCGCGCAGCTGCTGGCCGCACAGCCGGCACCGGCACCAACGCAGTCCTCCGCACCGAAACCGGCCGCGCCGCGCCGCGCCCCGGCCGAACCGGATGCGCAATTGCTCGCGCGGCTCGAAACCCTCGAAGCCGCCCTCGAAGCCGGTGAACTGCATACGGCGCAGCCGCTGTACGAGCAGATCCAGACCGAGGCCCGCGGCCTGCGCGCCCTCGATGCACGGCTGCACGCCGCCGCCGCCCGGCTCGCCGAACTGCGTGACTGGGCGCGCTGGGGCGGCCGGCAGGCGCGCGAACAGCTCTGCCTCGCCGCCGAAGGGCTGGTGCCGGACGCCTGGGCACCGGCCGAACTCGCGCGCCGCGTGCAGCAGCTGCGCGCGCAGTGGAAGCAGCTCGACGGCGGCGAGCTGCCGGCGACGCGCGGACAGTGGGAACGCTTCAACAGCGCCTGCGAACGCGCCTATGCCCCGGCGCAGGCCGCTTTCGCGCAGGCCGCGGCCGAGCGCGAGCAGCACATCGGCGCACGCCGCGCGCTGATCGAACGCCTGCAGCAGCTCGATGCCGGCACCGACTGGTCGGCTCCGGACTGGCGGACGCTGGATCAGGCCTGGCGCGAGCTGCAGCGCGGCTGGCGCGAGGCCGGCACCGTGCCGCGCAACGCCTACCGGACGCTGGAGCAGGACTGGAAGGCCGCCGCCGAGGCCGTCGGCGGACGCATCGAGGCCGAGCGCCAGCGCGAGCGCGCCCGGCGCGAGGCGCTGATCGTGCAGCTCCAGAGCCTGGCCGATGAAGACCTGCGCACCGCGATCGCCGCCGCCCGCCAGGCCCAGGCCGACTGGTCACCGACGCTGCAGTTGCGCCGCGATGCCGAGCAGGCGCTGTGGCTGCGCTTCCGGGCAGTCTGCGATGCGATCTTCGGGCGCCGCGAGCAGGTGCGCTCGGCCGGTCAGGCGCAGCGGCAGGCGACGCTCGATGCCGCCGCCGCGCTGTGCGCCGAACTGGAAACGCTGGCAGCCACGCCCCTCGATGCCGACAACGCCGGCGCCGCCCGCGCCGCGGCGGCACGCATCGCCGAGGACTGGGCCGGGCTCGGCGAGCTGCCGCGCGCGGCGCAGCACGCCATCGAA
>NZ_DAOLKE010000404.1:0-2936 GCF_035331805.1 Plasticicumulans sp.
CGTCATCACCCGGCGCGGCGCGCCAGTTCCGTCTCGGCGAAATGCACGATGGCGCCGACCAGCCGGTCGGCGGCGCGATCGAGTGCGAGGTACTGGGCGCCGAGCAGCATCGACGCGATCAGGCCGATCATCGTCGTGTACAGCGCCACCTTCATGCCCAGGCCCATCGCCAGCAGCATGCGCTGCAGCGTCGCGACATCGAAGGAATCGGTGGTGGCGATCGAGCCGAGCATCATCACGAAGCCGATCACGGTGCCGAGCAGGCCGAGCTTCAGCAGCAGCCCGCACAGGAACCAGCCGCCTTCGTGGCTGCCCGAGGCGTGATCGGCGAGCAGGTCGGTCAGCAGCGCGTGATCGAGGGATTCCGGCGGTGCGGTGCGGGCGTACTTGCCGAGCACGGCCGTGAAGTATTCGCTCGCCAGCGACGGCGGCAGCGCCGTATCCCCGAGTCGCAGGCCGGCATCCTCCCGCTGCAGGCGCGCGTCGGGCTCGGCCCGGGCCCGGCGCATGATCGCCGTGACCTGTTCAAGCTCGCGCGCCAGCCACCACGCGCGCAGCCCGCAGTGACCGCAGGCGGCGACGAACAGCCCGAGGATCGCCTGCGAGATCCAGGTCGGGTCCGACAGCACGTAGGTCGCGATCAGCCCCTGCGTCCAGCACAGCCACAGCGCGAACAGCAGCGCGCCGTTGAGCAGCAGCCACTGCAGGAACAGGCGCAGCGGCGGTTCGGAACGTGCCACGGCTCAGGGCTCAGACCGGTTCGGCCGGCGACAGCCGCACCGGCCGCTCGGCGCGATCGAGGATCACGAACGGCGACAGGTCCCCGCCGGCCTCGATCAGCCGCACCATGGTCTGCAGCACTTCCTCGGCGCGCGCCGGCGTCGGCGGCGTGCCATGCGTGCCGGACAGCGCGCCGATCATGACCCAGTCCCAGACCGGCGACTGCGCATCGGCATCGCGCGTCAGCGTCGCGAAGTCGAGTTCCTCGGCCGGCGGCAGGTCGATGTACATGATCGGACTGAGCGTGCCGCCATCGGCCGGCAGCGGCGCACCGTCCGGACGGTCGACGCGGATGAACACGAACAGCAGCCGGTGCGGTTCTTTCTGGCGCAGGGCGCTGCGCACCAGATCGGCGAAGGATTCCAGCGGGGCGGCGGGCATGCGGATGACTCCTTGCAGTCGCAGGAAGGCGGAGGACGGGCTTCAGGCCGCGGCAGCGGCGAACAGCGTGGCGAAGGCTTCGGCCGGCACGCGCAGCCGCAGGCGCGGCTGACCCGGCCAGTCCGGCAGCGGCGTGACCAGCGCATGCGCCGGTGCCCGCGCCACGAACTCCCAGGGCCGGCCGGCGCGCGCCCAGCCGGCGAGCAGCAGCGGCGACGGCGCACACGGCCGGCCGGCGGCATCGAGCCAGGTGCCGAAACCCGCCGGCAGCGGACATTTCAGGCGCAGCCGCGCGCCGCGGCGCAGGCGCAGCAGCGGATGGCTGCGCGCGAGCATCAGGCCTGCCCCGTCACGGCGTCGGCCATCGCCAGCGCCTCGACCAGCGCCGGCAGCACCACGCCGGCCGGTCCGGCCAGCCGGTAATCGGCGACCGGGGACAGCGGCGTTTCGTCCGGGTTGATCTCGACGACGCAGGCCCGGTGGCGGTGCGCGACGAACGGCAGTTCGGCGGCCGGATAGACGAGGGTCGAGGTGCCGACGCACAGGAACACGTCGCAGGTCTCGGCAGCGCGGAAGGCCGTGTCGATCGCCGCGTGCGGCAGATCCTCGCCGAACCAGACCACGCCCGGACGCAGTCCGGCCCCGCAGTGCGGGCAGCGCGGCGGCACCGGGCCGTCGGCCGGCCAGTCCGCCACCTCGATGCCCTCGACCGAGCAGAGCGTGCGCGCGATGTCGCCGTGCAGCGCGACCACGTGGCGGCTGCCGGCGCGCCGGTGCAGGTTGTCGACGTTCTGCGTGATCAGCGTCCAGGCCGGAAAGCGCGCTTCGAGCTGCGCGAGCGCCATGTGCCCGGCATTCGGCTGCGCCTGCGCCACCAGCCCGCGCCGCCACTGATACCAGTTCCAGACCAGCTGCGGATCGCGTGCGTAGGCCTCGGGCGTGGCCAGGTCCTCGGGCCGGTAGTGCGCCCAGAGCCCGGTGACCGCATCGCGGAAGGTCGGCACGCCGCTCTCGGCGGAGATGCCGGCACCGGTCAGCACCGCCACACGCTCGGCGTGGCGCAGGCGACAGATCAGCTCGTCGGGGATCGTGGGGTTCGGCATGGACGGTCACGCAGCGGGGGGCGACTGATCGTAGCGGGCCGCGGCGGCACGCAGCAAACCGTGTGAAGGCGGGGAGGCAAGGGTTTTCAGTGTGCGCTACCGTCCGGACCTGCAGCGAGGGACATCCGCCCGGGCCGAGTCGGGTGTATCGCCCGAATGCAGGAGTCCGGCATGGTCGGCGCATGGGAGGCTGCCTCACCGGGGCTCGCCCATGCACCACGGCAATCCTCGGTCAGCAAGCTCAAAATCAGCCGTTGCAGTGTTGCGCTTGTTCGCTGAATTCGCGGCCATCATCCTCGCCAACCGCGAGAAACTGTCGGGTCATCGGCCTGTTTATCGAATGATCGACGACAGCGAGCTGGCCTTGACCATTCAGGCTGCCGGCTGAAAGGCATTGCGATCGACGTTCAGCGCGCCTGATCCGGCGAAGCCGTCGCAATTCCTTCCGGCGCCGGCAGCCCCAGTCGCGCCCGCCGCTGCGCCGGCGGCAGCGTGGCGAGTTCGGCTGCGGCGGCGTGGAAGGTGGACCAGTCGTCGCCGCCGGCGTGAAACAGTGCCTCGAAGGCCGGCACCGCGTCCTCGTAGGTGGCGAGCATGGCCAGGCGGGCGTTGTTGAGTTCGGGCGGACGGGCGGCGGCGATGCCGCGGGCGGCGAGCACCGCGACGTAGCGG
>NZ_DAOLKE010000405.1:0-1306 GCF_035331805.1 Plasticicumulans sp.
GCGTGCGCCGGCCATACCGCAATGGCTCTGGTCCGGCTCTGGCACCAGCTCGACCGGGACCGACCGGCGCCGCGCTCGACGAGATGGCGGCGCTGCTCGATCACCTGCAGCGGGTGGCGCACCCGCGGCGTGCGCCGGCACTCGATGCGCTGGACCGGCGCTATGCGCAGCGCTGGCTGGCCTATGCCGATCTGCTCGAAACCCAGCTTGCGGTGCAGGAAGCCGGTGTGCCGGACGGCCTGCTGGCCCGAGCGCATGTGCCGGTGATCCTCGCTGGCGTGCGCGACGGCAGTCTGCAAACCCAGGGCGATGTGCAGCAGCACTGCGGCTTGAAGGAGGCCAATGCCAGCCGTGTGCTGGCATTGCTCGACGCCGCCGAACTGGTGCTGCGCCAGTGGCACGGGCGCGAGAAGCGGCTGATGGCCGGCCCGCGTCTGCCCGAAGCCTTGCAGTTGCTGGAGGATGCCGGCCGGCTGCCACTTGCAACGACACCGGCACGCACAGCGACTTCACGGCGCGGCAGTTCATTCTTCAAGGCGGCCTGAGCGGTGCAGACCCACATCACGACCTTCTACAGCTTCAAGGGCGGCGTCGGTCGCAGTCTGCTGCTGGCCAACGTCGGTGCCCTGCTCGCACAAAAGGCAGCGCCGGTGCTGCTGTGGGATCTGGACCTCGAAGCGCCGGGCCTGCATCACATTCCGGCGCTGCGTCCGAAACCGGTGCCGAAAGCGGGGTTTCTGGAATGGCTGCAGGGGCGCGGTGAGCGGCTCGGTCAAAGCCCGTCCGCGGCCGAGCTGAACCGGCTGTGGAAGAGCGTGAAACCCGTGCCGGGGCGGGAGGGGCTGTTCATCCTGCCGGCCTGTGGCGACAAGGCGGATTTCGCCGGGCTGTATCAGCAGATCGCATGGCAGGGGCCGATGGTCGAGCAGCCCGAGCAAGGGCTGAACCTGTTCCGGTCCCTGCTCGCGCATCTGGCGGAGAAGGGCGGTTTCGCGCATCTGCTGCTCGATGCCCGTACCGGTGTGACCGATCTCGGCGGGCTGATGGCCGCGGTGCTGCCGCATGCGACGGTGCTGGTCGGCGGATACGGCCGGCAGAACCGCGCCGGTTTGCTGCAGGTGTACCGCGCGCTGCAGCCGGCGGTGGATAACCGGCTGGCGGAGCGGGGCAGTCTGCCGCCGCTGGCGCGTTTGCTGGTGACTTCGCCGGTGCCGGATTTACCCGAGCGGCGGGACGAATGCCGGCGGAGCTGGCGCGAGGATTTCGTGCTGGCGCCGGAGGCGACGCAGTTCGAGATTCCGTTCGA
>NZ_DAOLKE010000405.1:1406-2923 GCF_035331805.1 Plasticicumulans sp.
CCCGAGCAATACCTCGACAATGCCAACAAGGTCGATCTGATTGCCCGCAGGACGGCCGGTCTGCGGCAGGAATGCTTTCTGGTCGAATGCAAGGATTGGGAGAAGCCGGTTCCGAAAGCGGAACTGGAGCGATTCCGCTCGTGGCTGAACGGTCCGCAGGCTCAGCAGATGCGGGCCGAGGGCTTGTATGTCGCGCGCTCCTATACGCGCGATGCCCTGAGTTACGCGAAATCCCAGGGCTTGATCGCCGTCACGCCGCAGGAGCTGGAAGCGCAACTGTTCGACTTCCGGCCTTATCTTGATCGCTTGCGCCGGCGTTTCGAGGAAAGCCCGCTGGCGCGGCATTACGTGGCGCAGCGGGTGTTGCTGGAAAGCGAGCCGGAGCTGAAAGACGGCGTTGACCTGATCGAGCACGCGCAGGCCTGGGCAAACGGTGCCGGGCGGCGCTTGTGGCTGGTGCTCGGCGATTACGGCACCGGCAAGTCATCCTTCTTCAAACGCTTTGCGTATGAACTGGCGACGCGGGCGATTCAGGAGCCGGATGCGCCGGTGCCGCTGGCGATCGATCTGAAGGACTATCCGAACGCGATCTCGCTCGAAGCCTTGCTGCAGGAACATCTGCGCAAGGAACTCAACTGGCACGGCAATCCGGAAATCCTGCTCTATCTGCTCGCGGCCGGGCGGGTGACGCTGCTGCTCGATGCCTTCGACGAAATGGGCACGGCGGCGCTGGCGCGCAGCGTCGAGGATCAGTTCCGGCAACTGGTGCGGCCGACGGCGCAGGGGGGGGAAGGCGCGCGTTGCAACCGGGTGCTGATCACCTGCCGCACGCATTTCTTCCGCGACCAGCAACAGATCAAGGATGTCGCCGGTGGCCATGCCGATGATCTGGTCAGCAGCGATTCGGCCCTCGGGCAACTGGCCCGGCAATTCGATGCCAGCATCGACGAGGTGATGCTGTTCAACGACGCGCAGATTGCGGAATTCCTGTGCCGGCATCTGGGCGAGGAAAAATCGCAGGAGGCACTGGCTTTCATTCGCCGGACCTACGATCTGGAAAGCCTGGCGCCAAGGCCGGTGTTGCTCGACATGATTGTGCAGACCCTGCCGGCGCTGATGCAGGCCGGGGGAGCAGTGACGCCGGCCGGGCTGTACTTGCGTTACACTGGCCAGTAGCTGAACGACAACAGCGGCGGAAATTTGCGCACCTCGCCGCAGCAACGTTTGAAGCTACTGGAAATGCTGGCACAGACGCTGTGGGGCCTGCCGGAGCACCGGATTCATTACCGCAAACTCGAAGCTCTGGTACACGAACTGCCGGATGCGTTGCGCGACGGTATCGACCCGCAGCGCATCGATCTGGAGTTACGAACGGCCGCCTTCCTGACACGCACGGCCGATGGTTTTTACGGTTTTTCACACAAGAGCTTTCGTGAGTTCTTCTTTGCGCGCGCCTTGCTGCGGGCGCTGCGTTGCGATGTGGCAACGGCTGCCGCTGTGCTCGATACGGCACGGGT
>NZ_DAOLKE010000406.1:0-2920 GCF_035331805.1 Plasticicumulans sp.
GCCGGCTGCTCATACACCGGCGCCGGCTGCTCGTAGACCGGCTCGGCCGGAGCCTGGGACACCGGCTCGACCGGGGCCGGTTCGGCCGCCGGGGCTTCCGGGGCGACCGGTACGTCGGCCGCCACCGGGGCTTCGCCGCGCATCAGCGTGAACAGCTCGCCCCAGAGCCGGTCCTGGGTCTCCAGCCACTGCCGGATGCCCTGCTCGAACTGGCCGCGGAACTCGACGACGCGCTCAGGAGCCGGCGCGTTCGACAGCTGCGCGAACAGGCGATCGACCCAGGCCGTCTGACCGGCCAGCGTGTCATGGACGAGCTTCTCCCAGAGCGCCAGATGCTGGGCGCGCAGCGAGCGCCAGGCGTCGACGGCCTGATCGGTATCGGTCGGCAGCGCCGCACGATACTGCTCCCAGAAACGCTCACGCGCCTCGATCCAGGACTTCAAGGTTTCCTCCGGCACCCACTGTTGCATTGCGGCAATCCTCCAAGCGATTGAATTGATATGAAACGACCACGAAGCGGTTCGCAGGGAGTGTAACACCGATGCTGCAGGTGCAGCAGAATGAAACCATTTTCATGTCGGGGCCATGCGGGCGCGGCTCAGCCGCCGGCCTTGCGGATCACGAACACGAAGCGCCCGTCCTGCTCGCGGCTTTCCAGCAGCGCGTGACCGGTCTGGCGCGTGTAGGCTTCGAAGTCGCGCACCGAGCCCGGATCGGTCGCGACCACGCGCAGCACCTGCCCGCCGGCCAGCGCCGCCAGCGCCTTCTTGGTCTTGAGGATCGGCAGCGGACAGTTCAGGCCGGCCGCATCGAGTTCGGCGTCGATGACGGTATTCATGGGGCGTGCGCGCCTCTCTGCGGTGGTGACGTGCTGATACGCTGGCGCGTCGGACGCAGCCTGCGGCTGCGCGGCATTCTGGTCGCGCGCTCGCCGGCGCGGCAAGCCGGGCCGCCGCCCTGCCCTCAGCGAGGTTGATCTGCTCCCGATGCGAACCCTGATCCTCGGCGTGCTGCTGCTGAGCCTCGGCACGCAAAGCCTCGCGCAGTCGATCGCGCTGCCCGACATGGGCGATCCGTCCCAGCAGGTGCTCGGCCCGCAGGACGAACGGCGCATCGGCCAGCGCATCCTGATGAAGCTCCAGGACGCCGGCCTCGTGCTCGAAGACCCGCTGGCGAGCGAATACCTCGCCTCGCTCGGCAGCCGGCTCGCGCTGCACGCCGATGGCGCGGGCAGCCCGCTGCGCTTCTTCTGGGTGCGCGACCCGGAGCTGAACGCCTTCGCGCTGCCCGGCGGCTTCATCGGCGTGCATACCGGCCTGATGCTGGAGACGCGCAGCGAGAGCGAACTCGCCGGCGTCGTCGCGCACGAGATCGCGCACGTCGTGCAGCACCACATCACCCGCGCCTACGCCGATCGCCAGACCATCGGCCTGCCGACCATGGCGGCGATGCTGGCCGGCATCGCCCTGGCGGCGGCCGGTGGCGGTGGTGGCCAGATCGGTCAGGCGGTCGCGGTCGGCTCGATGGCGGCGAGCGCCCAGCGCATCGTCAACTTCACGCGCGCCAACGAGCAGGAGGCCGACCGCGTCGGCACCGACCTGCTGATCCGCGCCGGCTTCGAGCCGAACGGCATGGCGAGCTTCTTCGGGCGGCTCGAAAACCTCTCCGGCTCGGCGGCGCAGATTCCGGAGTTCCTGCGCACGCACCCGCTGGCGCTGAACCGCGCCGCCGACACCGAGAACCGCAGCCTGCGCACCCGCCCCACGGGCCGCACGCCCGGCGACGAACTCTATTACCGCTACATGCGCGCGCGCATCGCCGCGCTGTCGGTCGCCACGCCGGCGCAGGCGGTGCGCGACCACGAGCGCCGCGCCGCCGAAGGCGGCACCGACGAGGCCGATCGCTACGGCTACGTGCTCGCGCTCGAACGCGCCGGGCGCCTCGACGACGCCGCGCGCGAACTGGCGAAGCTGCCGCGCCCGGCCGCCGCGGCGCTGGCGCTGCGTCTCGAAGAAGCCCGGCTGGCGCTGCTCACCGGCAACACCGCCCGCGCCTGGTCGACCTACGAGGCCCTGCGCCGCGCCTACGGCAACGACTACGTGCTGACGCTGAGCTACGGCGAGGCGCTGGTCACGCGCGGCGACCCGCGCCTCGCCATCCGCCTGCTCGACGAGCAGCTGCGCCGCCGCCCGGATTCGGCCGAGCTGCAGGAACTCTACGCACGCGCCGCCGAGCAGACCGGCGACATCGCCGGCAAGCATCTGGCGATGAGCCAGTTCTACGAGCTCTCCGGCGACGTGCAGGCCGCGTTCGATCAGGCCGAGATCGGCCTGCGCGCCCCGAACGCCAGCGGCCAGCAGCTCGCGCAGCTGCGCCAGCGCGCGCAGCGGCTGCGCGAATTGAACGAGTACGAGAAAGCCTCCAGACTGCCGCGCTGATCCGCCCGCCGAGACCCGCCCCCGATGCCGGACACCCCTGAGGGCCCCGCCGACCGCCTGAGCGAACTGCTCGCCGCGCACTGCCACGCACTGCAGGAATGGCTGCGCAGCGGGGCCGCCGGACGGGCGCCGACGCCGGATGCCGCGCTCGCGGCATGGCGGGCCGCCAACCCCGACACCGGCGACACCTTCGAGCGCACGCTCGCCCAGGGCCTGCGCTTCGTCGGCCTGGTCGAGGAACTGCTGCGCCTCGGCGCCGCCACCGGCCAGACCGATGCCGATGCCACCGACTGGCGCCGGCTGATCGACTCGCTGCAGACCCTGCCCTTCGGCGCCAGCGCCGACGATGGCTGGCAGGCGGCGTGGCGCTCGCTCGCCGGGCAGCTGCCGGCGACCTGGGCGGCGCTGCTGCCGTGGCTGCAGCAGGGCGGCAGCTCGCCGGGACTGGCCGCCGAGCTGCACCGCGGCCTGCCGCTGCCCGG
>NZ_DAOLKE010000407.1:0-1759 GCF_035331805.1 Plasticicumulans sp.
GGCCGTCAGCGCGCTGCCCGACACCGGCCGCCGGCGCCTGCTGCGCTGGATCGGCCGCCACCGCGCCGCGACCGCGATCACGCTGCTGGCGAGCCTCGCGCTCGGGGCCGGTTTCGGGGCCTGGATGCTGTACCGGCACGCCGAGGCGCTCGAAGCCGCCGGCGAGCGGGAGCGGCTGGTCAGCGACCGGCTGGATGCGACCGCGCTGCAGGCGGCGCGCATCGAGTCGCAGTTCCTGCAGTATCGCGGCCTGCTGACCGGCATCGCCAACGCGGCGCTGCTGGCCTTCGACCTGCCGGATGCCGGGGCGCAGGCCGAACCCGGGCTCGACGTGCCGGCACCGGCGGTGCTGCCGGCTTCCCAGTACCACGGGCTGGCGATCGACGCCTGGCACCCGGCCTGGCGACCGGCGCCGGGGGCGGCGGGTGCCGATGCCGGCCCCGGCGGTCTCGCGCGACTGGCACCGCTGCTGCGCCACGCCTACGCACTGGCCGATGATCCGGCCCGGCCGTGGCGTGATCCGGCGGCGCAGCGGCTGCTGGTCGCCGATGACGATACCGTGCTGATCTGGGTGCTGGTGGCACGGACCGACGGTGCCGAACTGCGTTATCCCGGCCTGCCGCAGTCCGGCTGGCCGGCCGGCTACGACCCGCGCCGCGAAGCCTGGTATCAGGACCGGCTCCCGGCCGATGCGCCCGAGACCGATTGCGACGAGCCCTATCTGAGCCCGCTGGTCGGCGAATGGCTGCTGCCGTGTGCGCAGCGCATCAGCGCGCTGGATGGTCGCGTGCGCGGCGTCGCGATGCTGGCCTTCAGCCTCGACGAACTGGCCCGGCGCAGCCTGCTGCCGGAGGTGGCGCAGGCGCAGGCGGCCTGGCTGGTCGCCGATGACGGTCACGTCCTCGCCAGCGCCGGCGTCAGCGCCGCCGGTCCCGGCAGCGACTTTGCCGGCGCCGCCGGTGCGCCGGCGATCGACGCCGGTCACGGCGTGCGCGACCGTCCGCAGGGCGGCCTGCGCATCTGGACGCGCATCGAGTCACTCGGCTGGCGCTACGTGGTCGACTACGCCCGCTGAGCCGGCCGGCCTGTAGCCGTGCGCGTTGAACACGCGGTCTTTTCAGCCCCTCGCCCCGCGCGGGAAAGGGGTGGGGAAGAGGGGGAGAAAGACCCTGTATTTCCGTGTGTACGGCATCGCGGGTTTTCTCACCGGATTCATTACCGAAGGGCTGAACCTCATGGCACTGCCGGCGAACATCGGTCGCATCGATGCCTTGCTGAATCCGTGGCGGCCGGTCATCGGCGCGGCTTTCGATGGTTATCGGAATCACGTGGTGCGCATGGCCAGTTATTGCCTGCTGCTGAAACCCTGCGACGCGATCGAGCAGCAGAAGATCGAGATCGCCGCCTGTTTCCATGACATCGGCATCTGGACGGCCGGCACGCTGGATTATCTGCCGCCGTCCGCAGCGGTCGCCCGCGAATATCTGGGAGCGAATGCGCTGGAGGCGTGGTCCGATGAAATCGCCCGCATGATCGTCACCCACCACAAGCTCCGGCCCGCGACGGATGAGGCTTCCGCCCTGGTCGAGTTGTTCCGCAAGGGCGATCTGGTGGATTTGTCGATCGGGCTGGTGAAGTTCGGTCTGCCCGCAGCCGTGGTGAATTCCGTGAAGGCCGCGTGCCCGAACGCAGGGTTTCACCGGAATCTCTGCCGGCTGGAACTCGGCTGGTTCCTGAAGCATCCGCTCAATCCGGTGCC
>NZ_DAOLKE010000407.1:1859-2920 GCF_035331805.1 Plasticicumulans sp.
AGTGCCGGCCTCGCCCCGCGCCGGGGCGGCGGCGCCCTGAAAAGCGTCGACGCCGGTGCTTGCGGTGTCGGCCTGGATGCCCCGGCATCGAAGCCGGTACTTCGCACCCCGGCGCCGGCCTTCCGGACCTCGGCGTCGACACCTGAAGTGTCGGCGTCGGCCCTTCAGGAGTCCCCGCGGCTGCCAAAGTATCGGCGTCGATACCTGAACAGTCGGCGCCGCTGTTTTTTGGGGCGGTGGCGCCGCAAAAAGGGGCGGCGAGGGGCTTCGGAACCCTGACCGGGACAGGTGGACCCCCGCCGTCGATTGTCCGGACATCCAGGCCGATGGGCAGGACACCGGCGCCGATGTGTCAGGCATCCGGGACGGAATCTGCCGTACCGGCGCAGGCTTGCGGGGTATCGACGGCAATGTTTCCGGTATCGCCGCCGGCCGCTCGGGTACCGGGCCGGATGTGGCGGACATCGGTGCCGGGACGGACGACACCGGCGTCGGGGTGGCGGGTTTCGACGGCGGGTGGTGCGCTGGCGGGGCCGGAGCGCGAAAGACGGGCTTCCTGCGTCCGCCCGCCCTGCGATCTGCCGGCTGAGGGGCCTTATCGGTTCAGCGGCCGGATGACGCGGCAGGGATTGCCGGCGGCGAAGACATCGGGTGGCAGCGAACGGGTGACGACGCTTCCTGCTCCGACGACGGTTCGGGCTCCGATCGTCACGCCCGGACAGATGACGGACGCGCCGCCGATCCAGACATCTTCCTCAAGGATCACGGGTTTGCCGGTTTCGGTTCCGGACCGCCGAATCTGGGCATCCATCGGATGGCTGACGGTGTAGATATGCACGCCCGGACCCAGCAGGGTGTTCGGTCCGATCGAGATACTGCAGGTGTCGAGCAGCACGCAGTTCGTGTTGCAGTAGCTGCCTGCGGCCGCATGGATGTTGTAGCCATAGTCACAGAAAAACGGCGGCGTCACCGCGAACTGCGCATGCGGGCCGAGGAGTTCCCGAACGATATCCGCTCGTTCCGCATCACCGTCCGCCGTAGAGAGTTTCCTGCAAAGCGCG
>NZ_DAOLKE010000408.1:0-2905 GCF_035331805.1 Plasticicumulans sp.
GCCATCCCGTAGCAGCCGGACCATCTCGGTCCCGGCCGCCCGGTCGGGCAGGCGGCTCGCCAGCGTCGCGATCAGGCAGGCGAGCGACAGCGCGATCGCCATCCACACCGGCGCGTGCAGTGCCTTGTAGAGCCCCAGCCCCGGCACGAGCCAGGCGAGGCCGGCCAGGAAGCGCAGCAGCGCATGCCACCAGCCGATGCGCCCGCCGCCGGGCAGCTGCACACGCAGCTTCCAGGTGCGCAGGCCGAGCGTCTGGCCGCCGTGGACCCAGAAGCCGCCGTAGTACGCGAAGCAGACGAGGAACACGAAGCTGGTGTTCCACGGGTTGCCGGCGAGCCCGGCATGCTGCCCGTAGCCTTCGGCCCCGAGCAGCAGCCGGCCGAGCCCGGTGGCCAGCGCCTCGGCCATGACCAGCACGCCGGCGAGCGGCAGCACGTCGTAGACCGCGGCGGCGAGGCGACGAAACAGCGGGGCGGGAACGAAGCGGTCGGCGGTGACCGGCGGCAGCAGCGACATGGACAGGACCGGGGCAGGAAAACGGCGGGGCATTTAACTATGTTCCGCGAGGCCGCCGACAGTGCGGCCGACGGCCGCAGCGCCGTCACACGACCAAGCACCACCGGGGAGCCTGAATGAGCATCGTGGCCGATCTGATGAACCTGCCCGGCGTCATCGCCGCCGGCGAGTACGCGTTCCGCGGCGACCGCTATTCCTATCGCGGGCAGCTCACCGAGGATCAGGCACGCATGTGCACGATCCTCTGCCGGGCCTCGACGATGGGCATCGTCATGCAGGGCCGCATGGCCGAAACCGCGCTGCCCGGCGCCGGCATCCGTCCGCGCGGCTGGGCGATGCGCGGACCCGAGCACGCGATGTGCGTGGTCGGGAATGTCTTCTGCGTGATGAAGAACCAGTCCGGCACGATGGACTCGGTGCTCGCGCGCCTGAACACGGCGATGGCCGACGTCGACATGCACCTCGTCTGATCCGCGCCGGCAGCACCACCCGTACGCGACCTGCCTTCCAGAAGTCATCCTGCCGTCATCCGGCGCCATCCCGCCGGCGGCACCCGCGACCAGACCATCGGCAAAGACCGACTTCGTCAGGAGAGAGAAACAACATGGCCAGACTCGGAAACCTGCTCGACCAGCCCGGCGTGCTCGCCGCCTTCGAGTTCCGCGCCAGCGGCGAACTGCTCGACCACGAGCTGCGCGCCGGTTCACCGATCACGACCGACATCCTCGAACTGCTGGCCAGCATGTGCGCGGCCAACGTCAGCATCTGCGGCATGCAGGCGCGCGGCTGGGAGAAGCTCACCGGCATGAGCGGCTTCTCGAACGTGCGCGAGTTCACGCTGGTCGGCTTCGACTGGTCGGTGGTCGTCAGCTGCGCGCAGCGCGAGGCCCAGCGCGCTGCCGGCCAGGAGACGATCGCGCCGTACCAGGGGGTCGTGCTGATCAACCGCGATGCCCGCTACGAAGCGGCCTGCAAGGCGCTGGAAGCCTGAGGAGGCCGACATGATCAAGCGCCTGCTCGCAGTCGACGGCGTGCTCGCCGTCTGCCGCTTCCGCGACGACGGCGGCATGGTCGAGAGTTACGGCGTCGGGCTGGATCAGGACCAGCTCGGCAAGCTGTCGCTGGTCGCGCACGAATACCGGCGCATGCTGCAGGGCCACGCCGACCTGTTCTCGATGTTCACGAACATGCGCGGCTGGACGCCGCCGCGCGGCTGGGCGGTGCGCGGCGAAAAGCTGACGCTGTGCGGCGTCGCCGGCGTCGTCTGCATCCTCGACAACGCCGAAGCCGACTACGACGAGGTCCTGAAGGACATGATCGAGATCGCGCACTGGTAGGCAGGCCGGGCGTGCGGGGAGCGCCCGGCATCCTCCGTGCGCGTTCGCCCGCATCCGCCCGCGCCGGCCTGGATGCAGCAAGCGGCGGTCGGAGCAGACAATTTCCGGCCGCCGCGCGCGACGGCAGAGGGCTGGCTTTGATAAGCTGCGCCGGTGGTTTCGGCGCGACGATTGTTGCTGCTCCGCTACGAAACCCCGCCCGTTCCGTACCGGAGTCTGCGAATGCCGTCGTCTTTCCATCGCTGTCTGCGGGCGCTGCTGCTGCCCGCCGTGCTGCTGGTCCCGATTTCCGTCCCTGCCGCCCCGGCGGCGACCGAACCGGTCGCCGCCGAGCTGCGCACCCGTCTCGCCGCACCCGAGGCGCTGGCCGGCGAGGCGCTGCGTGAGCGTCCGCTGCTCGCGCGCTTCTACGCCGCCCGCGCCGGCAAGCCGGCCTGGAGCGAGCCGCGCCTGCTCGATGCGCTGCTCGCCGCCGTCGACAGATCCCCCGAGGACGGCCTCGATGCCGGCGACTATCACCGTGCCCGGCTGGCGACGGCGATCGACGCCGCCCGCCGCGGCAGGCTCGATGCGACCGGGCTGGCCGCGCTCGACGTGCTCGCGACCGATGCCTGGCTCGCGCTCGCGCAGGACCTGCTCTCCGGGCGGCTCGACCCGCAGCAGCTCGACAAGGACTGGACGCTGCGCCCGCGCAGCCGCGATCTGGTCGCGGCGCTGAACGAGGCGCTCGCGAACCGGCGCATCGGCGAGTCGCTCGCGGCGCTGGCGCCGGCCTACCCCGAATACGCGCAGCTGCGCCGCGGTCTCGCCGAGCTGCGCCGCCAGCTCGCGGCCGGCGGCTGGCCGACGGTCGGTGCGCTCGCGAAGGGCGAGAAGATCGAACCCGGCCAGCCGCACCCGCGCGTGCGCGAGATCCGCGCCCGGCTGCTGGCGACGAAGGAAGTCGAGGCGACGACGCCGGTGCTGGCGCCGGTCAGCGTGCCGGTTCCGGCTCCGGCTGCACCCGCAGCGGCCACGACGGCAGCCGGCGGCGAGACCGCCGCCACGCCTGC
>NZ_DAOLKE010000409.1:0-2866 GCF_035331805.1 Plasticicumulans sp.
GGGGCAATGAAAAGCCCCGGCCGCGCGCAGGGAGCGCGGCCGGGGCCGGAGGGGCGCTCAGGCCGAGGCGGTGCCGCGGGTGGCGAGGCGGCCGGCGAAGGCGATCAGGCGATCGAGGAAGAAGCCGGTCAGGCCGACGTAGACCAGCGCCAGGATGATGTCGCTGATCAGCGAGCTGTTCCACGCATCCCAGATGAAGAAGCCGATGCCGGTGCCGCCGATCAGCATCTCGGCGGCGACGATCGCGAGCCAGGACAGGCCGATGCCGATGCGCAGGCCGGTGAAGATGTACGGCGCGGCCGCCGGCAGCATGATGATCGTCGAGTATTCCCAGGCGTTCATGCGCAGCACGCGGGCGACGTTCTGGTAGTCCTGCGGAATGTTCCGGATGCCGACCGCGGTGTTGATGATGATCGGCCAGACCGCGGTGATGAAGATCACGAAGATCGCCGAGGGCTCGCCGTCGCGAAACGCCGCCAGCGACAGCGGCAGCCACGCGAGCGGCGGAATCGTGCGCAGCACCTGGAACAGCGGATCGAGCCCGCGCATCGCCCAGACGCTGCAGCCGATCAGCGCCCCGAGGGCCACGCCGACGACGGCGGCGATCGCATAGCCGTAGGCGACGCGCTTGAGGCTGGCCAGCATGTGCCAGAACAGGCCCTTGTCGGTGCCGCCGTTGTCGAAGAACGGATCGGAGATCAGCTGCCAGGTGTCTTCCAGCACCTTCGACGGGGCCGGCAGGCTGGCGCCGGGCCGGGCACACAGCAGCTGCCAGACCAGCAGCAGCAGCGCGATGGTCAGCAGCGGCGGAATGACGGTGCGGGCGAACGCGGCGAGGTGCTGGCGCCAGCGCGGAACCGGCTGGTAGGCCGGTGCGCTGTCGGCGGCGACCGGCTCGGCCGCGGCGGTGGCGGGAGCAGGCGCCGCGGCCGGTTCCGCACTGGCGACGGGAAGGGGAATGATGTTGGCGCTGGTGGCACTCATCGCGCGGCACTCCGGGGGTGGATGCTCAGGGAAGCGGCGGCCGGCGGTGCCCGCGCACCGCCGGTCCGGCGGGCTGCGTCAGCCCTTGCGCTTGATGTCGAGGCTCGCGAGGTAGGCGGCCGGATTGGCCGGATCGAACACCTTGCCGTCGAAGAACTTCTCGGGGCCGCGCGACGGCGAGGCCGGCAGGCTGGTGACGCCGGCGGTCGTGGCGGCCTGGCGCCAGAGGTCCTCGCGGTTGACCTTCGCGATCAGGGCCTTGAAGTCCTCGCTGCCGTCGAACTTGCCCCAGCGCACGTTCTCGGTCAGGAACCAGAGGTCGTGGCTCTGGTACGGGTAGGAGGCGTGATCGGCCCAGTACTTCATGATGAAGGGGCTGTTCTCGACCACCTTGCCGGTGCCGTAGTCGAAGGTGCCCTTCATGCGCGCGACGATGTCCTCGAACGGCGCGTTGATCCACTGGCGCTTGGAGACGATCTTCGCCATCTCCTCGCGGTTCTCGGGCTTGTCGCACCACTGCTGGGCTTCCATGACCGCGAGCAGCAGCGCCTGCGTCGCCTTCGGGTTCTTGTCGACCCAGTCGGCGCGCATCGCGAAGGCTTTCTCGGGGTGGCCGTTCCAGAGCTCGCCGGTGGTCAGGGCCGTGTAGCCGATCTTCTGGTTCTTCAGCTGCTCGTTCCACGGCTCGCAGACGCAGAAGCAGTCCATCGTGCCGACCTTCATGTTCGCGACCATCTGCGGCGGCGGCACGACGATGGTCTCGATGTCCTTGTCCGGGTCGATGCCGCCGGCGGCGAGCCAGTAGCGGATCCAGAGATCGTGCGTGCCGCCCGGGAAGGTCATCGCCGCCTTGACCGCCTTGCCGGAGGCCTTCTTGGCTTCCAGCGCCGTCTTGAACGGCTTGGCGTCGAGGCCGATCTTGAGGTCGAGGTACTCGGCACCGACCGAGATGCACTGACCGGCGAGGTTCAGGCGGGCGAGGATGTACATCGGCGTCGGCACGTTGTTCTGCGTGACCTTGCCGGTGGAGATCAGATACGGCATCGGCGTCAGGATGTGCGCACCGTCGATGCCGTTGCCCTGCGAGCCGAGCACGAGGTTGTCGCGCGTCGTGCCCCAGGAGGCCTGCTTGACGACCTCGACATCGGGCATGCCGTACTTCGCGAACATGCCCTTTTCCTTGGCGACGATCAGCGGCGCGGCGTCGGTCAGCGCGATGAAGCCGAGGATGGCCTTGGTCGTTTCCGGCGCGTCAGCGGCTGCATACAGCGGGCGCGGCAGCAGGCCCGGCATGAGCCCGGCCGCCGCGGAGACAGCGGCGGCCTTCAGGAACTGGCGGCGCGAGAACTTGGAATTCTGATCGGACATGAGGGCGTGCGCTCCTGGTGCGATGAGGATCGCCCCGCAGGCCCGCACGCCGCGGCGACGATCCGTGATGACGGTGGGGCCGGCCGTCAGGCATCGCCAACGGACCGCAAACCACCGTGCTTACGTAATCCACCCGCCGTTGGGTGAAGGAATCAGGCCGGAGACCGCCGTTGGTCCCCGTTCGCGATCATTAAACAAAGTTCATGCCAGCCCCTGAATCGTGCATGGTTTTTGCCGTGCGCCGCTGGCTTGCCTGCGGGCTGCGCTACGAAATTCGTGATTCAGGTCAGTGGCTTGCCGTGCCGGTGCGGGTGCAGGGCGCAAGCCCGGGGCGGGGCATGGGCCGGGCGGCATGGCGGTTCGTATCAGTGCGGTGCATACCTCCTTGGTGGCATGCATCATGCTGGTGCGCTACCTCGCCCGGAAGCGTGCAGCCCCGTGCGCAGGCATTGCCGGGGCCGGCAGCCCGGCTGCCGGGATGGCGGGGGAGGGGGCGTCTGCGGGCCGGGTGGCG
>NZ_DAOLKE010000410.1:0-2864 GCF_035331805.1 Plasticicumulans sp.
CCGAGAGCGGCGCCTACGGCGGCGGTCATCATCACCACGGCGGCGCCGACCCGGACGCCGTGCCCGCACCACTGTCGCTGATCGCGGCGGTGTGACCCGCGTGTCCGGCGCGTCAGCACCGCCCGTGTCGCCCGTGTCGCCCGGCCTGCCCGCCGGCGGCACGGGCGGCCTGCCGCTGCTGCGCCTGCTGCAGCTCGCGAGTCCGCAGTTGCCGGTCGGGGCGTTCGCGTGGTCGAGCGGGCTGGAGGGCGCGGTCGAGGCCGGCTGGGTTCAGGACGATGCCGGGCTCGGTGACTGGCTCGCCGGTCTGCTCGGCGGCCCCTGGGCACATCAGGACCTGCCGGCGCTTGCGCGCCTGCACGCGGCCTGGACGCTTGGTGATGCGGTCGCGGTCGCGCACTGGAACGACTGGCTGTCCGCGACCCGCGAAACCGCCGAACTGCGCGCCGAGGACCGCGCGCTCGGTCGCGCGCTGGCGCGGCTGCTGACCACGCTCGACCTGCCCGAGGCCGCCGCCTGGGCCGGTGCCGAGGCGCATACCGGCTACGCCACGATGTTCGCCCTCGCCGCCGCCCGCTGGGGCGTGCCGGTCGAGGCGACGCTGCAGGCGCTCGCCTGGGCCTGGATCGAGAATCAGGTGGTGGCCGCGACCCGGCTGATGCCGCTCGGCCAGAGCGCCGCCCAGCGCCGGCTGGCGGCGCTGATGCCCGACATCGAGGCGGCCGTCGCGCTTGCGCTCGCGCTCGAAGACGACGAACTCGGCTGCTCGGCCGCCGGCCTCGCGCTCGCGAGTTGCCGGCACGAAACCCAGTACACGCGGCTGTTCCGCTCCTGAGCCTGTCTCCCGGCGGTGGCGCTCACGGGTCGCAACGGCCCGGCTAAGCTGCCCCGCATCCTTCCCCGTTCCCCTGCGAGGACTCCCGCCTCATGAGCACGAAACCCACCCTGCGCGTCGGCATCGGCGGTCCGGTCGGCTCCGGCAAGACGGCGCTGACCGAGGCGCTCTGCAAGCGCATGCGCAGCCGCTACAACATGGCCGTGGTCACCAACGACATCTACACGTACGAGGATGCGCAGTTCCTGACCCGTGCCGGCGCGCTCGACCCCGAGCGCATCCTCGGCGTCGAGACCGGCGGCTGCCCGCACACGGCGATCCGCGAGGACGCCTCGGCCAACCTCGCCGCGGTCGATCAGCTCTGCACGCGCTTCCCCGGACTCGATCTGGTGCTGGTGGAATCGGGCGGCGACAACCTCTCGGCCACCTTCAGCCCCGAGCTTTCCGACCTGACGCTGTACGTGATCGATGTCGCCGCCGGCGACAAGATTCCGCGCAAGGGCGGTCCGGGCATCACGCGCTCGGATCTGCTGATCATCAACAAGATCGACCTCGCCCCGCACGTCGGCGCCTCGCTGGAAGTCATGGACCGCGATGCGAAGAAGATGCGCGGCGAGCGGCCGTTCGTGTTCACGAACATGAAGACCGGCGAGGGGCTGGAGGCCGTGATCGCGTTCATCGAGGAGAAGGGAATGCTGGATGTGGCGTTGCCGGCCTGAGGGCGCCTGCATTCAGCCGGCCTGACGGCTGCAGCCCGGCTTCCTTTGAGCAGAAGTCGGGCAGGGGACGCATTCATGCGCATGGGTGACGGCAATCGGCAATGGCGCGGTACGCATCCATGAGCGCACCGCAACCGGTCGATGCCGATCACCGGTCAGGGCATGATTTTTCTTGCCTTCCCTCTTTCCAGCCCCTCTCCCGCAAGGGGCGAGGGGCTGAAAAACGAAGCGTTCCGATGTGATCGGTATCAGATGCCCGGTGCTTCCAGCCTGAATTGTTCGTAGTTCATGGCAATGAACCGGTGCCATTTGTCCGGCACTTCCTCTATTGGAAAGATGGCTTCGACCGGACAGGCATCGACGCAAAGGCCACAGTCGATGCATTCCTCCGGCTGGATGAAAGACTGTGCGGCCGAGTCGTTGCGATGCTCGTAAATGCAGTCCACCGGGCAGACGTCCACGCAGGCGGTGTCCTTGCAGCCGATGCAGGGTTCGGCAATGATGTGCGTCATGTTCGGACTCCTTGAAATTCCTTGCAAAAATCAGAGGATGGCGGATCAGGTCGTCGGGAATTCGAGTCGCTTGATCATCCTTCCTTTTTCATAAAGCCTGCGCACGGCCGCCTGCAGTTGCTGGATTTCGAGATCGCTGAGTTCAACGGCAATCGCCTCGGCTTTCGCCATGGCATCGTCCTTGTCTGCACCCGTGACGACCCCGGGGATGCGGCGCCATTCGGTCTGGCGCGGATTGTTTTCCATGTAGTATTCGAGAGTCGCCCACGCGCTGCCGTCTTTTTCTTCGCCGAATTTGGCGACCACTTCAATTGCATCTTCACTGGCCATGTCTTTGCCTCCCTGAAGGTGTGGGATTTGTTGCGGTTGCGGTTGCGGTTGCAGACGGGCATGACCTGCGGGTGCTTGCCGCAATCGCTGCAATGCCGCGGTCAGCCCCCGCATGCATGTGGAATGCGGGGTTGAGGCTAGCAGCAGGTCATCGGATGGCCAAGCAATCGCGGGCAGAAACCGCAGTCGGGTGAGGGAAAGTTAATGTTGGCGGAGTTCGCGTGAAAGCCTCCGGCAAGCAGGGGTTTCGGGGTGTATCCGTCAAGCATTGCTGGTGATCCGTAACCGGAAGCCGGATTTCATGCGGGTTTCATTCGAATTTCATTTGAAATGGCGATGCCATTCATGTGGCATGGCCGGACAGGAATGCGTGGCGTCTGGCGAACGACGGGTAAGCAATCTGTCGTGGCGGTGCGTTCACGACGACAGGGGCATGCGGCCTGGCCGGCAGTACCCGAGTGGCACTGC
>NZ_DAOLKE010000411.1:0-2846 GCF_035331805.1 Plasticicumulans sp.
CACATGAACGGAAATCGACCCCGGCGCAGCTCCGGCTTGGCATGGGTGCTGGTGCCGTTTGCCATCCTCGCCGTGATTGAGTTTTTCACCACCGGCAGCGGCAGCGGGTTCGTCAGGATGTTCTGGACCGCCGTGTTCATCGCCTGTCTGCTCGGCACCTTGCGCTAGTACCCGAGCGCAGCCACACGGTTCAGGTAGGTAGATCGCATCAGCTCCTGCCTGCGCACCTCGATGGCGTCCACGCGGGCGCGCTTGGCGTCCGGGCTGATCGTGCGGCTCAGGCGGATGTTCTCCTGCATCTTGCGCATCTCGCCGTCGCGCTCCTGTACGTGATTGAGCGCCCGGTACGCAGCCAGTTCTTCGGCGTGCGCGCGCCGGAAGTCCGCGATCTTCGCCGCCGGCTCGCCCTGCTGCGCCATCGTGCGCAGCGACTTGTAGGCGGCCTCAGAGTCACGGATCGCCTCGTAGACGCGCGTCGCGTACTTCGACGGCGCATCGGCACCGCCGCCGACCACGGACGCCACCAGGCTGCCGACCAGCGGCACGTCGCGCACGCGCATGTCTGGCTTGGCGGGCGCATCCGACCACGCCCGCACCAGCGCATCGGACGCATCCAGCGCCCAGCGCCCGACCTCGCCGAAGTAGCCGGAGAACAGGTGCTCAAGCTCCTTCGGAGACAGCCCGGTCGCGTCCGACAGCCGGGAACCGAACACTTCCGCCTGCCCGAGCGCACGCGCCGTGTCCGACGTGCGCGACGAGTAGCGCAGGCTCGAAGCCTTGCCCTGATCGGCAAGGTTCTCGACCGGCCGCCCGGTGTAGCGGTCCTCGTTCGTCGCAACTTCGTAGGCGGGGCCGATCAACTGCGGCATGTCCACGCGCAGCGTGTCCTGCACGCCATGCCTGATAGCCGCCCAGAAGCGCCGGTCATCGCCCATCAGCGACTGCGCCGCCGCTTCCGGCCACGTCGAGAACAGCAAGCCGACCTCGAACGGCTTCGGCACCCGCATGTGCGTATCGCCGAGCCAGAAGTGCCAGAAGCCCCAGCGGTCCCAATCCTCCAGCCGCTTCCAGCGCTCGTCATCGCGATTCCACGCCAGCAGCGCCAGCGACGCGACCGTCATCAGTGCTGCGCGTGCCGCGAAGCTGCCCATGTTCGCCGAGCGCCCGAGCTTGTACAGGCCCTGGATGCGGGCGTTCAGGAACGGCACGGTGTCGGTCAGCATGCGCAGCGCCATCGAGTCGCCGCGCATGGAGAAGTCCATCGCGTCCTTCGCCGCGAACATCGCCGCCTTCATGCTGCCGGTCTCGCGCAGCGTCGCCTTGGCGACCGCCTCGCGGTTGGCGTTCTCGACCGCGCCGCGGAAGTCGCGGTACTTCTCCCACACGTCGCCGAGCCGGTGCACGGTCGCCATGAACGGCCCGGCCTTGTCGGCGCCGAGCCTGCGCCGGACGTGCTTCGCCACCACGGACGCATCGTAGTCGCCGAACGCTCCGGCCTCGAACGAAGCGCCGGCGAACTTCATCGACTGCGCGAGCCCGGTATTGCGCAGCGCATCCGACAGGCCCTTGATGGAATCGAACGGCTTGAACTCCTTGCCGCCAACGATCCACGAGTGCGCCGAGTCACGGATGAAGTTGCGAAGCTGGAAGGCCGGCGTCACCGTCACTGCATGCGTCAGCACGTTCTTGGCGCCGCGCGCGATGTCCAGCGCGATCGAGCGCATCGGCGACTCGCGCAGGCTGGTCAGCGAGCGCAGCAGCAGCGGATCGTTGACGCGGAAGTACTCCTTGCGCCCGTCGCGCATGACCGACACCACATCTTCATCGGTCGGCGCCTCCAGCGCCCACACCTTCTGCACGCCGCGCAGCACGGCGTCCGGTACGGCATCCATGTCGGTGCCGGCGTCGCGCAGCATCTTGCGGAACTGATCCAGCGGCACCAGCGCCTTCGTGAACCGGGTGGACGGCACCGGCGTGACGAAGCGCGTGCCCGCAAGGTTGCGCATCGTCAGGTCCATCGCCGCGTTCTTCGCCGAACGATCCAGCAGCGACGCGAAGTTGCGGATGATGTTGTCGAGCGGGTCGTTCAGCCCCTGCTCGCCGCCCATCAGCCGGCGGATGCCGCTCACCTGATTCGCGATCCCGCGCTTGCCGCGCGCCATCGCCAGCGCCTTGCCCTCGTCATCCATGCGGTAGAACGGGATGTAATCGAGGTTGTCCCATGTCGCCCGGTCGGCGCCGGCGATCAGCCCGGACTGCTCGGCCACGTCGAGGATTGCGCTCTTGAGCTTCGCGTAGTCGTCGGCCGCTTTCTGGAATTCAGCCTCATGTCCGCGCGCCAGCTTCAGCCCTGCGTCGATTTCATCGGCCGAAAAGTTGTGCTCGCGACCTTCTCCCATCAGCCGCTGCGCGCGCCGCGCCACCATCCAGCCGAGCCACTGGTCAATGCGCTCGCCAACCGGTGCCAGCGCTTCCAGCAGGCCCTTGCTGCCGTCGATCTTCTGCAGGATGCCGTCCTTCCAGCGCGGCGCACCGTCGAGCAGCACCGCGTCCACGACCCCGCCGATGCTCGTGGTCAGGCGCGTGGATATGTAGCCGTCCTGCTCCGGTGACAGTCCGCCCGGATGCGCCTCGCGCTGCGCAATCTTGATGCCGTGGAAGCGGTCGATCATGGCCTGCACGGCTTCGTCCTTGCGCTGCGCCCACCATGCCCGCGAGCCGACAGATCGCAGCGCGGCAGCCTTCGCGGCCTGAGCGCGCTCGAACACGGTGCCGTCGCCGACGCCAAGGCCGGCCTTCTCGTAGAAGGCATCGAGCGTGGCGTTGCCGGTGGCCGTGCGCCGATA
>NZ_DAOLKE010000412.1:0-2839 GCF_035331805.1 Plasticicumulans sp.
GGCACCGGCAGCGGCAGCCTGATCGATGCGCTCGTGCAGCTGCGCGAGCTGTTCCCGGATGCGCAGCGCTACCGCGTGCTGGTCTACGCGCTGCTGCCCGATCCCTACCCGCCGCCGAACTGGGATACCGGCAACTACCACGCCAACGGCTACGCGGCGCTGCTGGAGCTGAACGCGCTGTCGGCCGGGGCCTGGCAGCCGCACGACGTGCTCGGGCGCAAGGGGCGGCTCGCGCTCGTCGATCCGTTCAACGGCTGCTACGTGTTCGGCAACGAGAACGAGCACGGCGTCACCGTCGACGTGCAGCAGGAGCTGCCGGGCATCGTCGCCGAGTTCCTGTACCAGAAGATCATCCGCGCCCGCCACGGCGGCTGGCCGACGCTCGCGCGCATGGAGAACGCCGAGAACGGCGACGGCTCGCCGGAAACCGCACCGGCGAGCCGCCGCGGCGAGCGCGCCCGGCGCTTCCTGACCTTCGGCATCAAGCGCGTCGCGATCCCCGAGGAGGAGATCGCCGAGTTCCTCGGCTACGGCTTCGCGCGTCAGGCGCTGCTCGCGCTCGCGCACGAGCACTGGCAGGAGGCGCTCGGTTACGTCGAGGAGCCGCGGCCCTTCGATGCCGGCGCCTTCGTGCGCCAGAAGGACGTGCAGCAGCGCTGGGCGCTCGATGACGATCACCTGCTGATGAACGTGCCGATCCTCGCCGGCGACGGGCAGGCGCCGAAATGGCAGACGCTGACGCTGGAGTGGGAGACGGCGATCCCGCACTTCAAGTCGCTGGTGCGTGAGCTCGATCGCACGATCTGGCTCGACGAGCTGGCGAAGTACTGCCAGAAGCGCTGGGACGAGGACTTCCGTGACCTCGGCGTCACCGGCTTCTACGAGACCAAGCTCAAGGCGCGCAAGGACATCGCCCGCGAGATCGCAAACCGCATCGAGCGCGAACTCGCCAACGACTGGCGCATCGGCGCACGCGGCCTCGATGCCTGCACGCGCCTCGTCGCCGCCGTCATCGAGCTGCTCGACGAGCGCCACGCGCAGCTCGGCGAGCGCATCGCCAGGGCGCGCGCCGGCGAGGACGAGGCGCAGACCCGGCTCAACCAGAACGCCCGCGACTGGGCCGGCATGGGCGTGTTCGCGAAGCTGACCGGCACGCCGGCGAGCCTGCTCGACGCGCACGCCGTGTACCTGCAGGAGCTGTACGTCAACCGCACGCGCGGCGTGGCGCTGCGTGCGCAGCAGCAACTGCTGCCGGAGCTGATCGCGGCGCTGGCGGAACTCAAGACCGCGATCGAGCGCGCCGCCGGCAGCCTGCGCACGGCGCTGGAGCGCTTCGGCCAGCGCCTCGAACAGCGCCTCGCCGACGGCGCGACCGCCACCGGCTCCGACCTGCGCCGGCACCTGATCCGCTACTACGATCCGGCGCGCGTGCGCGAGGTCGCGCACCGCCTCGGCCTGGATGCCGAGGTGCAGCGCGGTCAGGCGGCCGGCGCGCGCGCGGCGCTGTTCGGGCGTTTCGGCGAGACGCTGCGCTTTGCCGACTTCAACAGCCGCATGCCGCTCGCGACGCTGCTCGACACGCTGGAGAAGACCGGCGAGGAGGCCGCGCGCCTCGCGCACGCCAGCCTGATCCGCACGCCGGCCGAGCGCGTGCTCGGCGTGTCGATCATCGAGCGCCTCGCCGAGCGCTTTGCCGACGATGCGGCCGCGCGCCGCGCCTGGGTCGGCGAACTCGTGCGTCAGGCCGGCGCGTTCACGGCCTTCGAGCCGCTGGAGATGCACCGCTCCGCGCCCGGCATCCCGGCCGGCACGCCGAGCGCGCTCGCCAAGCTGACCGTCATCGTGCCGAAGGCGCCGGCGCACGCCGATTTCGTCGCGGCGCTGAAATCCGACTTCCGCGGCGCGCGCAGCGGCGATGTCGAGGTCATCGACGCCGACGGCGGCGACAACGAGATCGTGCTGGTCAGCATCGTCAACCTGTTCCCGCTGCGCTACCTGAAGCCGGTCGCGCAGCTGCGCGAGCGCTACGAGCGGCGCCTGAACCACAGCGGCGATCCGGCGCGCGCGCGGCTGGAGCTGCACACCGAGGGCGACGGCGCGCAGCTGCCGCCGCTGTACGTGGCGAGCCCCGAGGACATCCGCCGCGAGGGCCTGCCCTACGTGCTGCTCGCGCGCGCGCTCGGCGTGCTGCGCGAGGCCGAGAATCCGGCGACCGGCGAGCCCGAGGTGCTGCTGCTCGGCAAGGATGCCGACGGCTTCGACAATCCGCCGCTCGCGCTCGGGCGCACGCTGACCGAATCCTGGGCCGCCCTCGACCTGCTGAAGCTCGATGCGCTGCGCGCGCAGGTCGTGCAGCTGCTCGCCGACCCCGGGTGGCGCCATCGCGAACGGCGTGAACAATTGCTGGAAACGGTGCGCGCCTGCGTCGATGCCGTGCGTCTCGAACGCGGCGACGACCGGCAGGACGCGCAGTACCTGCGGTTTCTGGACGCCGGCAAGCAGGCCGCGCGTCTGCTGAAGGGGGAGGAACGCTGAATGACGGCCGCACGCACCGGACTCTGTGTCAACGTCGGCAACTGCCCGTCCGCCAACGCCAGGAAGGTCGTGCCGGTGGCGCCGGGGCAGGACTTCGTCTGCCCGGACTGCGGCAAGTCGCTGGTCGTCTACCAGCCGGCGAAGAAGGGCGCGCAGGCCTTGATCATCGCGGCCGCGGCCGGCGTGGTGCTCGCGCTCGGTGGCGTCGGCTGGTGGCTGTACCGCGCCGATGCCGAACACGAGGCCACGGCCGCCGCGCAGCAGGCCGAGGCCGCCCGTCAGGCCGAGGCTCAGCGTCAGGCCG
>NZ_DAOLKE010000413.1:0-2839 GCF_035331805.1 Plasticicumulans sp.
CTGGGCCAGCCTCGAAACCGCGCCGGCCGGCGCGCCGCTGCCGCGCGCCTGGCTGAGCCTGCCGGCTCCGGACGGCACGCTGCCGCTGTGTGCGAACCTGCCCGCGCACCTGCATCTGCGCCTGCTGCCGGTGCGCGCGAGCGAGTTCTCGCCGGCCCTCGCCACTGCGCAGGCGCGCGGCCTGCTGCAGCTTCGCGACGGCCGCGCCGATCACGTGCATCTGCTGCTCGCGATCCCGGACGCCGACTACCGGCCGGATCTGCTGTCGATCCCGGCCCCGGACACCCCGACGCTCGATGCGCTGTATCGCGCCTGGCTCTCGGCGCAGCGCGCCTGGGCGGCGGCGCGCGAGGTGCGCGAGCAGCTGTGGCGCGTGACCGACGAGGACCGGACCTCGCTCGGCGACGACGTGCTCGCGGCGCTGCTGCCCGATCCCGATCCGGTCGAGCCGGCAGCCCCGGCCGAACCGGCGGCGCTGCTCGCCGCGCTCGCCCAGCGCCACGCCGGGGAGACGCTGACGGCGCCGCCCGGCTACGCAAGCTTCGGCGCGTGGTCCGAAGCCCATGCCAACGACGGCGGACCGGCCGCGGTCGGCTTCACCGGCAGCGGGGCGCGCATCCGGCTCGCGCGCGCGGCGACGCGGCTGGTGCAGCTGCAGCGCAGCCTCGCGGCGCGCACCGACCGGCTCGACGGCATCCGCGACTTCCTCGGCCGGCTGCGCCAGCAGCTCGATGCGCACACCGGCTCGCTGGCGGCGCTGTCCGGCGGCGTCGCGAGCGACGGCAGCGGCCTGCGCATCGCGCGCTGGCTGCCCTACGTCAGCCTGACGGCCCCGGCGACGACGATCGCGGCCGCCGCCACGCCGATCGCAGACGCCCGGACCTTGAGCTTCGAACTGCCGCTCGCCAACGCCGCGCCGATCGCCGAGATCGCCGTGCGCCCGAGCTTCACGACGACGCTGTTCGAAACCCAGGGCGTGCAGGCGGCCGGCGTGCAGCAGCGCTTCGATCGCGTGCTCGCAAGCGGCGGCGGCCTGAACCAGCAGATCCGCGACACGCTCGCGCAGATCCCGCGCGCGGCCGAACCGGCGACCCCGGCGGCCTTTCAGGCGCAGAGCGCCGATTACGGCGTGATCCGCCACGTGCTGCCCGAGGTCTACGCGCTGCAGGACGCCGGCAGCAACCTCGCCGGGCTGCGCGACGAGATCAATGAACGCCTGTTCCCGGACCGCCCGCCGCCGAACAGCGACCGCCCGAGTCCGCGCCTCGACTCGAGCGCGATCCGCCGGCTGTACCTCGACGTGCCGGCCACGCAGCGCTATCCGCGCCTGATCGAACTCGGCCGTCACCTGCACGCCGACACGACGCTGCTCGAACGGCTGCGCACGCGCATGGAAACCGCGATCCGCCGTCGGCTGCAGGAGATCGAGCAGCAGAAGGCGCTGATCGCGCGGCTGCAGCGCGAGATCGCCGGGCTCGAAGCCGGACTGGCCGCGCGCCGCCCCGAACTCGATGACACGGCGCGCAGCTACGCGATGGCGCAGGCGCTGACTGCCGATGACTGGGCGCGCGTGGCCGGGGCGCGCCGGCAGCGGCGCCGGGTACTCGCCTCGGCGCGCGGCTTCGGCTACGTGCGGGCGCTGCCGTGGACGATCACGCAGCGCCCGGCCCCGGCCGTCGCGCTCGCTGTCGTCGACGGCGACGAGCTGGTGCCCGGCCTGACGCAGGCAGCGGCCGAAACCCTGCCCGAAGCGCTCGCCGAGTTTGCCGAGGCGCTGTTCGAGGTGCCGGTCGGCGAATGGCGCAGCCTGCGCGGCCTGCTCGTCGAACTGCCGCAGCGGCGCGTGCTCGACGAGGCCATCGTGCTGCGCGCGCAGCGCCTGGGGCTGCGCAGCCAGCGCACGACCAGCAGCGGCCCGCGCTATGCGGGGCTCGAACGCGCGAGCCGCGCGCTGTACGCGCAGGCCGCAGTCCTCGTGCCGGTCGATGCGGCCGTGTCGCTGCAGCGCCAGCGCGAACAGGCAGCGCGCGCGTATTCGCTCGAAGACGCGCTGCACGGCCCGCCCGGCCGCCTGCGCCGCGCGGCCGAGGCGCTGCGCGCGAAGCTCGAACCGGCCCTGCGCGCCGCGGCCTACTGGAGCCGGCGGCTGCCGGCCCCGCTGCTGCTCGAACTCGCCGATCGCGCCGACGAAGGCACGCTCGACACCGCCCATCCCGAACGCTGGCCGGCACCGCCGGCCGGCAGCTCCGAGACCGTGCTGACCGACTGGCAGCGCTGGCAGGCGCTGCTGCGCTGGCTGAACGCGCAGCTGCCGGAGCCGGCGCCGACCGGCCGCGCCGCGCTCGATCACCTGCTGCGCGCGCTGCTGCTCGCCGCCGCCCATGGCGATCTCGCGCTCGCCACCGGTGGCCGGGTCGCAGCCGGCGCGACGCTGCGCCCGGGACAGACGCTGCGCCTGACGCTGGAGCGCGAACTGCGCCCCGGCACGCGGCTGGAGCTGCGCGACGCGCAGCAGCAGCTGGTCGGACGGCTGCAGCTCGATGACATCGACGCGCAAGGCCTCGCCAGCGCCCGCATCGTCGAGGCGCTGACACCGGGCGTCGCGGTGACGACGGCGTTTCGCGTCTCCACCAGCACCTCATGAACCCGGCGACAGCGACAAGCAGCACGACGATCGGCCGGCTGCGGCTGCGCAGCGATCCGGCGCACGCCCCGGCGCTGCGCACGGCGCTGGAACTCGCCGACTGGCCGCAGCCCGAAGGCGACGCGATCGTGCTGGTGCGGCGCATCGTCGTGCGCGGGGCCGCGGCCAGTCGGCGAGTTCCAGCGCCGTGCGCAG
>NZ_DAOLKE010000414.1:0-2837 GCF_035331805.1 Plasticicumulans sp.
TCATGCCGCCGCCTCCTCGCCAGCCGCCGCCGCCGGCAACCGGAACTGCGCCACATGCTTCGGCACGCGGAACGGCTCGCGCGTCGTCGCCATCACAAGTGCGGTTTCGAGGTGCCCGGCCGTCACCAGTGCATCCAGCCACCCGAGCAGCGACGGGCGCAGGCCGGGTTGCAGCATGTCGGCCTCGTCCAGCACCAGCAGCCGGTGTCCGGACAGGCTCGCGACCGCAGCGCCGAGCAGCGCGTCGATGCGCCAGCGCTCCGAGTCGGAAAACGCGTGATACGGCCGGTGCCCGCAGCGGATCGACATGTCCGGCGACACTGACGGCACCAGCGGCAGGCCGCGCGGCGTGACGAACAGGTCCGGACGGGCGTGTCCGGCGAGCTCGCGCAGCAGGGCATTCAGCGGCGCGAGCCCGGCCGCCAGCATCTCGTTCGGCAGCGCCTCGACCGCATCGTCGAGCGCGACCCAGGCCTGCACGTCGGCATACGCTGCGGCAGCGCGGGCCGTGATGTCGTCGGCGCGGGCGATGGCCTTCTCGGCTTCGCGCAGCGCCTTGCGCTGCTGGTCGAGCGCTTCGACGCGGGCGACAAGCTCGGCGATCTCGGCGTCGAGTTCGGCGGACGGGCGGGGCGGAGGCGGGAGGTCGGCGGCTTCGAGCGCGGCGCGGGCGGATGCCAGCGTGCGGGCGGCATCCTCGGCGGTGGTCAGTGCAGCGCTGGCGGCAGCGACGTTGGCGTCACGGGCTGACAGGGCGGTGCTGTAGCGACTGTCGGCAGCACGCACGGCTTCGGCGTGACGCTTGCTCGCTGCGGCTTCCGCCTCCTTCGCCATGCCGAGCGCGCGCACCGCGGCAGCGATGCGGCCCTGATCGCGCGCCGGGGCCGCCGGGTCCGCGGCACGGATGGCGCCGTCCGCAACCAGCAGCGGGCCGGCGCAGTGCGGGCAGGGCGTGATGGTCTGCGCGGCCTCTGCGTTGAGCTTCTCGGCAGCCGCCGCGGTGACTGCGCGCCTCGCCTCGGACAGATCGGCGGTCGCGTTGCGCACGGCTTCGTCCTGAGCCGCTGCCGGCGGAAGCGGCGCGCTCTGGGCCTCTGCCAGCCGAGCGCGCAGCGTTTCGGCCTCGCCGGCGCGCTCGATCAGAATCTGGTCATTGGCATGTGCCCGCAGCCCTGCCAGCCGATCACGCGCCCGCTCGGCCTCGCGGGCGGTGGTAGCCTCTTCGCGCAGGGCCGCCAGCCGCGCGGACTGCTTGGTGTGCTCGGCATCGACGCGGGCCAGTTCGTCCGGGTCAAATCCGGGCTTCGGCGCGGTCCATGCCGCGGCCTTGACCATCCCGTACACCTCGCCCGTGGCCGCCTTCCACGCGCCGCGCGCCTCGCTCGCGGCCGTGGCGCAGTCCTGCCCGCACACCCACGCCCCGACGAGATCCGGGTCGTGCCCGCGGGCGATCAACTCGGCCTGCATGCCGACGCGGTTGATGTCGATCTGCAGCAGGTCGAGCAGCATCGCGCGCAGGTCCGCCGTCGGTTGATCGACGATCAGCCGCGGATCGCAGCACTGTTCGAGGTACGCGACCGGGCCGGGCGTGCGCTCGACCTTGCCGGTCTTGATGTTGACGGCGGCGCGGAAGCCGTCGGCGGCCTCGACGACGATGCTGCCGGCCTCGGCGCCGTCGCTCAGCAGTGCGGTGCGATCGCCCTTGCGCATCAGGCCGCGCAGCATCCAGTCGCCGGCCAGGGCGAGGCGCAGCGCCTCGGCGATGTGGCTCTTGCCGGTGCCGTTGCCGCCGGTGACGACGGTCAGCGGGGCGAGCGGCAGCGACAGGTGGCGATGCGGGCCGAAGTTGGTGAGGTCGAGCGAGTGCAGGCGCATCACTCGCCCCCGCCGAAGCCGTCAGCCGCGATCTTCTTCTTCTGCTGGGCGCAAAGCGCGCGCAGGGCTTTCGCTTCGTCGCTGCCGGGCTTGCCACGGTAGCTGGCGATCAGGTCGTCGCAGTCCGCGGCGGTCTGGCATTCGCCGAAGGCGGCGCGCCAGTCGTCGAGGCCGTCGTCTTCATCGGCGGACGGGGCCTGGGTGGCTGGCTGCTGCTGCGCCGGAGCGGGGGCCGTGGCCGGCTGCTGCGCCGGCGGGGTCTGCTGGGCCTGCACGGCGGGCGGGGGGATTTCGCCGGTGGCGGGGTCGGCAGCGATCTCGGCGATGCCGAGCGCGACGGCCGCGCGGCGGAAGGATTCGACGCTTTCGCGTGCGGCCTGCCCGATCCCGTCGATCTGGTCGCTGGTCAGTTCTTCGATCGCAGAGCGGATGACGGCGACGCCCTTGCTTGCCGCGAACCGCAGCAGGCCGGCGATGCGGTCGGCCTTGGTCTGGACGCTGCCCTTGTTGCCGGCGGAAAGCGCCTTCTGCTCGAACTGGCTCACCACGTCCTGCGGGATGATCGCCAGCACGCCGTTGCGGAACGCCTTGGCTTCGGCGATCACGTCGAAGTGCGGTCGCTCGAACAGTCCGCCGTCGCGCTTGCGACCGCACTTATCCTCCTTCTTGCGCTGTTGGATGCTGTTGCCGGTTTTCAGATCCTGCACTTCGACCACGACTTCATAGAAGTCCATCTGGTCGGCCAGTTCCGGGATGTGCTGGATGCTCATCGTCGGCGGGTCGAAGGTGCGCATGACGAACAGCGGGCCGGTCTTGTCGATGGCGCTGACGATCCGCGTCTTGATGCCCTTGTACTCGGCGGCAAGAGCACGGGCGCCGATGACGGAAATGCCCGTCACGCGCTCGCCCTTGATGGTCATCTCGTAGACGTACTCCTTGCCGGAGTAGCCGTTGAGCACGCT
>NZ_DAOLKE010000415.1:0-2836 GCF_035331805.1 Plasticicumulans sp.
CACCTTCCGCCGCCTTCCCTCCAGCCGCGCATACCCCATGCACCCAAAGAAAAACCCCACCGCCAGCAGCAGTCCGGTCCAGCCGAGCGGCTTGCTGGCCAGCCCGCCGGCGAGGTCGTCCACCGACAGCACGAAGTAGCCGAGTGCGAGGAAGCACGCCCAGCCGTGCGTGTACGGTTTGCCGTGCAGCAGGCCGCGCAGCGGAAACAGCAGGGCGCCGGCGAGCAGGAGCTTGAGCGGGATCGCCGGGGCCTCGGTCGGCACCAGCCAGATCGGGCGGGCGAGCCAGAACAGGAACAGGCCCGCCCAGCAGACGAGCGTCAGCCAGCGGGCGGCGCGGATCATGACGGCACCGCCAGACGCTGCGCGGTCTGCGCCAGCCGCCGGCCGAGGGCGCGGCAGAGGGTTTTCTCGTCGGGACTCGGGCGGGCTTCGGTGCCGGCGAAGTGGCTGGGGCCGTAGGGCGTGCCGCCGGTGCGCGTCGTGTGCAGCACCGTTTCGGTGTAGGGCAGGCCGACGATCAGCATGCCGTGGTGCAGCAGCGGCAGCATCATCGTCAGCAGCGTGGTCTCCTGGCCGCCGTGCAGGCTGCCGGTGGACGTGAACACGCCGGCCGGCTTGCCGGCGAGCGCGCCGGAGATCCACAGCTCCGAAGTGCCATCGAGGAAGAACTTCAGCGGTGCCGCCATGTTGCCGAAGCGCGTCGGGCTGCCGAGCGCAAGCCCCGCGCATTCGCGCAGGTCGGCGAGCGTGGCATACGGCGGACCTTCGGCCGGGATGTCGTCGGCGGTCTTCTCGCAGACCGCCGAGACCGCCGGCACCGTGCGCAGCCGCGCCTGCATGCCGGGGACTTCCTCGACGCCGCGCGCCACCAGCCGCGCCATCTCGGCCGTGGCACCGTGGCGCGAGTAATAGAGCACCAGAATCTCGGCCGCCGGCGCCGTCATCGCAGCAACTCCAGCACGCGCTCGGGCGGGCGGCCGAGCACGGCCCGCTCGCCATGCACGACGATCGGCCGCTCGATCAGCTTCGGATGCGCGACCATCGCCGCAATCAGCTGCTCGCGGCTCAGGGCCGGATCAGCCAGGTTCAGCGTCTTGTACTCGTCCTCGCCGCTGCGCAGCAGCGCGCGCGGCTCCAGCCCGAGTTGATCGAGCAACTGCGCGAGCGTGGCGGCATCCGGCGGCGTGTCCAGATAGCGCACGACGGCCGGCTCGATGCCGTGCTGACTCAGCAGGTCGAGGGCGGCGCGCGACTTCGAGCAGCGCGGGTTGTGGTAGATCGTGAACGAGAGCTTGGACGAGGGCGTTTCGGTTGCGGACATGCGGGGAAGGACCGGATTCTGCGAGGTCGGAGCCGGGAGCCGGCTGAGGCTGCCGGATCAGGGAGGAGGCTGGCGTCGCCGTGACCTCGGCCGGCGGCGCCGCGCGGCATCTTAGCGGCATCCGCCGCAGCCGTGATCCGCAACCGGGCGTCGAACCTTTGCAGCGCCCGGCCCGTCAGTGGCTGAAGCAGGCGCCGGCTCGTCTCCGGGGTGGCACCTGTGGTCGGGCCCGCCGCCGGTGCCCGACGCGCACTGGCACGCTGATCGTGCGCGCCGCCGCCGGACGCAAGGCTGCGCTAGGATTACAAAACCTTCATTCGTTTGAGGAGAAGCTGTCGTGCGCCGATCCGTCCTCGCCGCCACGCTGCTGTTCACGTCGGCCCTCGCCGGTGCCGAACCCGTAGATCTGACCCTGCCGACCACCGATGGCTCGACGCTCAGCCTGTCCTCGCTGCGCGGCCGCTGGGTGGTCGTCAACGTCTGGGCGACCTGGTGCAGCCCCTGCATCAAGGAACTGCCGGAACTGGCCGCCTTCCACGCCGAGCACAAGAGCAAGGATGCAACGGTGGTCGGCGTCGCCTATGAGAACACCACGGCCGGCATGCTTTCGAAGTTCATCGAGCCGTACAAGCTCGGCTATCCGGTCATGATGGCCGGCACCACGCCGCTGCCGGGCTTCCCGAAGATGAAGGGTGTGCCGACGACCTTCATCCTCAATCCGAAGGGCGAGCTGGTGCGCACCTACACGGGTCCGGTCACCGCCGCCGGCGTCGAACTGCTGATCGATGACCTGCGCGAGCCGGCCAAGCCGGCCGCTGCCATCCACGACACCCCGGCCCGGCCGGCCACCTGAGTCCCCCATGCACCGATCCGCTGCCGCCGTGATCTGCCGCCGTTTCCATGTCTCCGGGCGCGTGCAGGGCGTGTCGTTCCGCGCGTACACGCAGGCACGTGCCCTCGAACTCGGCCTGAGCGGCTACGCCCGCAACCTGCCGGATGGCCGGGTCGAGGTGCTGGCCTGCGGCAGCGAACCGGCCGTCGGCCAGCTGCACGACTGGCTGTGGACCGGCTCGCCGGCTGCGCAGGTCGAATCGGTGACGGTCAGCGAAGCGCTGTTCGAGGCACACGCAGGCTTCGATCGCGGCTGAATGCCGGTCTCGTGGTCGAGCCGGCCGCAGCATCGGGACTTGACTTATGCACAAAGCCCGGTGCAGGCGCTGCATCCGGCGCAGGCGCACGCCGCCTTGTGGAATGATCCGGCAAGGCCTTGATTTAATTGCATTGATCAACTACGCGGCAGCGCCGTCGACCACGCCAAAAAGCCTGAGCGGGCATGGGCTTGGCATTTTGTCCCCGAAGTTTTCCACAGGCTTGTCCACGGCTTCTGTGGACAAGCAGGAAAGTGCTGGCAGGGCAGGGGCTTGCGGCGCGGGGATGATCTGCACTGCATGCTGCCGTGGTGCCGGAGGTGGGACTCGAACCCACATGCCTTGCGGCGGTCGATTTTGAGTC
>NZ_DAOLKE010000416.1:0-2832 GCF_035331805.1 Plasticicumulans sp.
TGCGGCGCACCTGCGGTGCTGCTGCCGGGGGCGGCCGGCGCCGGCAGCGGCGCGGCGGGCAGCTCCAGATAGCGCGCCGGCGTCTCGTAGCCGCCGCTGAAGCTCGTGAACACCGAATCGAGCGGCCCGGTCTGGCGGCGCACCAGCAGTTCGAGCTGCCACGGCGTGCCCGGATCGAAGTGGTAATGCTCGCGGATGAAGAAGATCACCATCTCGCGAAAGCGCGGCATGCCGGGCGCGTAGACATCGCTCAGGCGCTGGAAGTCGCTGTCGCGGAAGCTGATCGCCTGGTCGTTCTGGCGCAGCTGCACGCGATCGAAGATGCCGCCGCGCACGTAGCCCGAGCCCTTGAACGAATAGCCGTTGCCCAGCACCGCGATCGCGTGCTCGCCGGGCGCAAGCCCCGCCATCAGCCGTGCATACGCGGCATCGCCGAGCAGGCTGCGCCCGATGGTCGGCGGGTTCAGGTAGGCCCAGGCCAGTTCGACGAAGGGCTCGTCGAGCTGCTCCGGCGTCGGGCGCTCGACGCCGGCGGCGGCGGTGTTGTCGAAGGCGCGCTGCACGTCGGCGCGCGTCAGCCGGAGCGTGCGCACCGAGCCGTCGCCGCTGAGCTGCTGCCAGTCGGCCGGCGCGTAGACATCGGGCTTCACGCGCGCCGGTGCGCGCTGCACGGCCGCCGCCTCGCCGATCAGGCCGCGCGCGACCGCGACCCGGTGCGCCGAGCGCATGATGCCCTCGTTGATGACCATGACGGTCACGGTCGCGCCGGTGATCGCATCGACGCCGACGTAGCCCTCGCGGTTGGCGGCGCCGACCTTGACGCGATCGGTCACGCGCTTGCCGACGTACTGCGCGATGAACTCGCCGAGCCGGGTCTCGGGGATGCCGACCAGCAGGATCGGCTCGTGGTGTTCGAGCACCTGCGCACCACTGATGCGGCCGCTGCGGTCGATGCCGACCAGCGTGTTGACCGGCTTGCCCGAATAGGCCGGGATGCGCTCGACCTGATCGGTCTGGAACAGGTAGCCGAGCAGCTCGCTGCCGCGGTACACGGCCGCAGCCGGCGGCGTGCCATCGGCGGGCGCAACGCGATCGGCGCCCGGGAACCAGCCGCGGCCGAGCTCCCACGGCGCCGCCGCCGGTGCGGCCGGCGCGACGCCGCAAGCCACGAGCAGCAGCAGCGCGCTCAAGGAGCGCAGGACCGGCAGGCACAGCAGGCGGAATTCAGCGAAGGACATGGCATCTGCAACGGCCACCGCTCGCGCGGAGGGCAGCCGTGCCCGGTCAGGGTGCGGCGATCTGCCGCAGGTCGGGGCACACCGTAGCCCCCTGACCGGCCGGTATCTTGATGATCATCAAGCCCATGACCATTGTGCCGGCCACTTACCCCCGAGGGGGCAGCCACCCGTACTTGCCCTGCGCCGGCCGGCTACCCGCACCGATCAGGTGCATCTGCCGCTACCTCTGCCATGCCTGCGCATCGCAACCGGCCCGGCGCTGCCGGCGCCTGCCGCTTCGGAGCGCATCGGCCGGGAGGCAGGGCCTCATATAAGAAGATTGAATAAAAAAATCCATTCAGATTCTTTCCAGCAATTTAATATCCGACTTATCCTCCCGGACAATTTTCGCCCCCCGAGGGCAGGCACCGCCCTTCCGTCAGCCGAGAACCTGCAATCCATGTCCGCAGCACCCGAGTTCGCCCAGCCCGCCTCCCTGCCCCCGACCAGTGAGGACTACCACGCCCTGACCATCCGCAGCGTGCACTGGTGGTCACCGACGCTGTTCTCGCTGGTGCTCGACCGTCCGGAGTCCTTCCGCTTCATCTCCGGCCAGTTCGCCCGCCTCGGCCTGCCGGTCGAAGGCGAATGGGTCTGGCGGGCGTACTCGATCTGTTCGTCGGTCTTTGACGAGCACCTGGAATTCCTGTCGATCGTCGTGCCGAACGGCCCGTTCACGCAGGCGCTGAAGCACGTGCAGGCCGGCGACACGCTCTACGTCGACAAGCGCAACTTCGGCACGCTGACCACCGACCGCTTCCGCGGCCAGAAGGATCTCTGGATGCTCGCGACCGGCACCGGCCTGGCGCCGTTCATGTCGATCCTGCGCGACCCCTACACCTGGGACACCTTCGAGCACGTCGTGCTGGTGCACAGCGTGCGCGACGGCAACGAGCTCGCGTATCTCGAATGGCTCGAAAACTTCAACGAGGACGAGATCTTCGGCGAGTACGCCGAGCGTTTCCGCTACGTGAAGGTCGTCACGCGCGAGGCCGTGCGCGGCGCCTTCGACAAGCGCATCCCCGACCTCGTCGAGTCCGGCCTGCTGGAACAGGAAGTCGGCTGGGAGTACTCGCCCGAGCGTTCGGCGGTCATGCTCTGCGGCAACCCCGGCATGCTGCGCCAGATGAAGACGGTGCTGCAGGGCCGCGGCCTGACCGTCAACAAGAAGTCCAGCCCCGGCAACATCCTCTGGGAAAACGGCTTCCTGCCCGAGGACAACAAGCACGCCGATCTCTGATCCGGCGGCATTTCCGCTTTCCCCCGACGGCCGGCACGCGCCCTGCGTGCCGGCCGTCGCGTTTGCGGCCACCCGGCAGCAAGCCCCGCCCCCGCGCCCCCGCCCGGCTCCCGCCAGCCCCGCACTCCCGCCGCCCTGAACCGGCCGCCTGCAGCCGGATCACGCCCGCCGCTCGCCCCGCCTGCGCACGCGGCATCGGCGTATCCGGGCCGTGGCGCTGACGGTTCAGCAGTCGGCGTCACCCTGAAATGAGTCGGCGTCGATGGTTCAGGTGTCGATGCCGATTGTTGAAGTGCCGGCGCCGACGCTTCAGGT
>NZ_DAOLKE010000417.1:0-2831 GCF_035331805.1 Plasticicumulans sp.
GCAATGCGCGTTGCCTCACGAAGGCCGTGCATCAGGTCGCGGCTGGCGGGCAGTGACGGCGGCCGGGGCGGGTGCGCCCGGCGGCGTCGGAAGGGAATGGTTTGAACCGCAGGGGCTGCGTGGCCCCTGACGGTCGTGGCGGAGGATGGTTGCGGCCTCAGGACGAGGCGAGCTGGAACTTGCGGTACATCGACAGCACCTTGTTCGCGTACACCTTCGAGCGCTTGCCGGAGCTGCCGTTATAACGGGCCAGCGCCTTGTGCAGATCGCCGTTGGCGCGGTCGAGGTACTCGACCAGGATGCCGGTGCCGGTGCGGATGTTCGGGCCGGGCTTGAACAGCGCGTGTGCGCCGCCGATCTCGCGGATCGCATCCTCGTGGAAGCGCGGCATCACCTGCATCAGGCCGCGCGCGCCCTGACTGCTGACGGCGTCTTCCTTGAAGGTCGATTCGACCGCGATCACCGCGAGCAGCAGCTCGGGCTTCAGGCCGTTCTTCGTGCCGTGCTCGATCGCGTGCGTGACGATGGAATACGCCTTCGCCTCGTCGACGGCGAAGTTCTCCTCGATGTAATCGGCGAGCTTCTGGATGCGCGTGCCGTAGAGGCGCTCGCTGCCGTCATCGTCCAGCAGGCTGGAGACCAGCGGGCGGCTGCGCACGGCTTCGTCCTCGGCCGCATGCGTGCGCGCCGGGGCCAGCACCAGGCTGAGTGCCAGACAGCAGGGCAGGCCGAAAACTGCCAGGGACTTCAGGATCGCGGTGCCAAGCGGCTGCCGCGGGTGCTGCGAAACGGTCTGGCGGATGCCGACCGGTACTTCTCGATCCGTCCGGGGGAAAGGGTGCATGGGATTGCTCCTGTTTTCTGACCAGTGCGAGGGGGTTGCCCGGGGCGGCCGGCGGATCGGCGGGGGAAACGTCGCGCATGCCGCGCTTGACGTGTCCGGTCCGGACCCGGCCGCTGGCAGACTTCTTCCTTCTTTTGCTGAAGGATCAAAGACTTGCCAGCCTCTTCTCGGCTGTATCGATAGGCGCTACCTCCGGTTTCATGGCGTGAAATTGCGTGCAGGGTACGGACACCCCGATTACCGGACAAGCACTGTTGTGCCCGTCAAACAAAACAACAGTGTCCTCAGGCCTTGTGAGGGCTCGATACAAATCTCTGATCCTTACGGGTTTTAACGATTGGCTCTTGCCAGCAGGCGCAACTTTCCGGACAGGGCCCGCGCAAGCCCGTGGCTGCCTGTTGTTATTGTGCCAACGCAACAAATATCGCCAGCAGCACCGCGGCTTCCAGCAGCTCGCAGCCAGCGCCAAGCGTGTCACCGGTGCAGCCGCCGAGCCGTGCGCGCTGGTGCCGGCCCCAGAACCACGCGCCGGCAAGCCCGGCAAGACCGGCCACCTGCCCGGGCGTGTCGCTGCAAAGCAGCACGAGCAGCAGCACGAACACCAGCAGGCGCCCGCGCCGGCGCGGCAGGGCTGCCGACACCGCTGCGGCGAGTCCGTCGGGGCGCGCCGGCGGCAGCGCGATCAGCCAGCCGAGCAGCGCCGTGCGGGCGACCAGCGGTGCCAGCAGCAGCGCCACGCTGGCGCCGCGCGCGAGCAGCGCGGCGAGCAGCGCGTGCTTGACCAGCAGCAGCAGGCCGATCGCCACCACGCCCATCGGCCCGCAGCGCGGGTCCTTGAGGATGGCGTGGATGCGGGCGCGGTCCGGGCCGCCACCGACGAAGGCATCGGCGGTATCGGCAAGGCCGTCGAGGTGCAGCGCGCCGGTGACGAGCACCCAGACCACGAGCACCAGCACGGCGGCCACTCCGGCACCGAGCGGGGCCGCGAGCGCGGCCGTGGCGCAGAGCAGCGCACCGAGCAGCGCGCCGACCGCCGGATACCACAGCGCCGAGCGCCCGAGCGCGGCCGGGGAGACATCGAGGCTGCGGCGCACCGGCAGCCGCGTCAGGAACTGCACGGCGAGCAGCGCGGCGTTCAGGGCCGGGGACTGCGGCGCGGGCTTCAGCGCAGCGCCTGCCAGATCAGCCGGGCCGCGAGCACGGTCACCAGCACCCGGAAGCCGGTGCGGAACAGGGACTCCGGCAGGCGGTTCAGCAGCTTCAGGCCGAACCAGTTGCCGAGCACGCCGGCGATCACGATCAGCGACAGCAGCGGCAGCCAGTCGGCGAACGGGAAGCCGAGGCCGACGAAGGTCAGCGCCTTGCAGCCGTGCTGCACCGACATGCAGGCCGAGAAGGTCGCGATCGTGCGCCGGCGCTCGTCGTGCAGCCGGTTGACGAAGGCGGCGACCAGCGGACCGGTGGCGCCGACGAACATCGACACCGCCGTGGTCACGGCGCCGACCACGGCCAGCCCGGCGCGCGACAGCACCGCGCCCGGCGGTTTCGGTCCCCAGACCAGATACAGCACGAAGCCGGCGATCGACAGCTGCAGCGCCGCCACCGGCAGCGCCACGACCAGCGGCGCGATCAGCAGCGCCCCGAGGGCGGCGCCGAGCGCGAAGGCGCCGAGCACCGGCCGGTCGCAGTGCGCGCGCGTCATCCACGCGCGATCGACGTTGTTGCCGAGCTGCGCGAGCCCGTGCACCGGCACGATCGCGAGCGGCGGCAGCACCGAGGCCATCACCGTCAGCAGCAGCACGCCGCCACCGATACCGAACGCCGAGGTCAGCGCCGACGCGAACACGTTGACGATGACGATCAGCACGGCATCGGCCGGCGCGAGCCCGGCGGGCAGCAGCACGTCATTCAGCATCGGTGGGGCCTCGCTCCGGCTGGCGTTGCGACCCCGGGCGCGGGGTAGCCCCTCGTCCCTTGCACGCCCGGA
>NZ_DAOLKE010000418.1:0-2826 GCF_035331805.1 Plasticicumulans sp.
CCGGCCTCAGCCCAGATAATGCTTCAGCTGCGCCGCCGCCTGGCGCACCGCCGTCTGCACGGCCGGAATGTGCGCGACCGGGTTCAGCAGGCCGTAGTCGTGGATCAGGCCGCCGTGGCGGGTCAGCGTCACCTCGACGCCGGCGGCATCGAGGCGGCGGGCGTAGGCCTCGCCCTCGTCGCGCAGCACGTCGCACTCGGCGGTCTGGATCAGCGCCGGCGGCAGGCCGGCGAGTTCGGCGTCGCTGGCGCGCAGCGGCGAGGCGTAGCGGTGGGCGCGCTCGGCCGGATCGGTCGTGTAGGCGTCCCAGAACCAGCGCATCATCGCCTGCGTCAGGAAGTGCGCCTCGGCGAACTGCTGGTAGCTCGCGCTCGAGAAATCGGCGTTGGTCACCGGCCAGAGCAGGATCTGGCAGCGCAGCGCCGGACCGCCGCGATCCTTCGCCATCAGGCAGAGCACCGTCGACATGTTGCCGCCGACGCTGTTGCCGGCCACCCCGAGGCGCTGCGCGTCGATGCCGAGCTCTTCGGCATGCGCCGCGACCCACTTCGCCGCCGCGTGGTTCTCCTCGATCGCCACCGGAAAGCGCGCCTCGGGCGAGGGCGTGTAGTTGACGAAGATCGCCGTCGCGCCGGAGCCGGCGACCAGATCGCGCACCAGGCGCTCGTGGGTCGGGAAGTCGCCGAGGATCCAGCCGCCGCCGTGGATGAACAGGAAGGCCGGCGTCACGCCGCTCACGCCGGCCGGGCGCACGATGTGCAGGCGCACGCGGTGGCCGTCCTGCTCGATCGTGCGCTCGCTGACCTCGGCCGGCGGCAGCTTCAGGTCGACGCTCGCCTGCGCGCCGGTCAGCACGGCGCGCGCATCCTTCGGTGCCAGGGTTTCCAGCGGTGGCCCGCCGGCCGCGAGCAGGGCTTCGAGAAAGACGCGGGTCTGGCGTTCGACGTTCGGGTCGATGGGCGAAGCGGTCTGCGGATCGGCGGCCATGGAGGGTTCCTCGGCGGGGCTTCGGAAAGAACGACCGTCCGGCCACGCGGGGGCGTGTGGACGCACGGTCGCGGTGAGCGCACTCGGCGCTGGAATCGACTTGCTTGCAAACTGAAAGCCTATGAAGAAGCCGGTGCCCCCGGCATGAACATCCGGCAAGCCGGGTGCGGGGGGCGTTGCTGCGGTGGCTCCGGTCTTCGGGCTCAGCCTTCGCCGGCTCCGAGCGGCAGCAGGCCGCTGCCCGGGGCCGGCGGGCCGACGTGGTGATGGATGCGCGGGCCGTGCGGCCCCGAGTGCAGCGCCCGCACGCGCGCCTCGATTTCTGCATCGGCGTGCGTGATGCGGCCGTGGTGGCGCAGGTGTTCGAGCCAGGATTCGTCGATGAAGTACTCGACCCAGCGCTGCGGCCGGTCGGTGTCCTGGAACAGGCCCCAGCTCAGCGCACCGTTGCGCCGGCGCACGCGCGCCATCGCCTGCATCGCCTGCACGAAAGCGGCCGCGTGCGCCGGCGGAATCTCGTATTCGACCGTCACCAGCACCGGCCCGCGGTCGTGCTCGATGGCCGTGCCTTCGGCCAGCGGCATCGGCCAGTGCAGCGACGGCGACAGGTCATCGGCCGCCGCGCAGGCGAGCCGGAAGCGGCGCACCGGCAGGATCAGCAGCAGCAGCCCGGCCGCGGCGGCGACGAGCGCCACGGCCGGCGCCTGGTGCGCGGCGATCGTGCCCCAGAGCGCCGCGCCGGCGGCCATCGCGCCGTTGAACGCGAGCATGTAGACGGCGAGCGCGCGTGCCCGCACCCACGGCGGCGCGGCGGTCTGCGCGGCGACCTGGAACGAGGACAGCACGGCGATCCAGGCCGCACCGCTGGCCAGCATCACCGGCGCCAGCCACGGCGCCGACGGCAGCAGCGCCAGCGCGAGCAGCACGCCGGCGTACAGCGCGCTCGCCCCGGCCACGAGCTGGTCGGCCGACACGCGCTCGCGCAGCTTCGGCAGCAGGAAGGCGCCGCCGACCGCGCCGACGCCGACGCAGGCGAGCAGTGCGCCGTAGACGCCGGCGCTGCCGTCCGGCAGCCGCCGCACCAGCAGCGGCAGCAGGCCGAGCCCGGCGCTCGCGAACACGAAGAAGGCCAGCGCGCGCACGATCACCGCCTGCAGCCGCGGGGCGCTGCGCGCGTAGCGCCAGCCGGCACGCAGCGCGCCGAAGAAGCGCTCGGACGGCAGCGTCGATACCGCCGGCGCGCGGCGCCAGCCGGCGAGCACGACGATGACGCCGGCAAACGACGCGGCGTTCAGCGCGAAGGTCGCCCACGGCCCGACGCTGCTGACGATCAGCCCGGCCAGCGCCGGCCCGATCGCGCGCGCGACGTTGATGCCGACGCTGGAGAGCGCGATCGCCGATTGCAGCTCGGGCTTCGGCACCAGCTCCGGCGTCAGCGCCGCCCAGGCCGGCGCCATCAGCGCCGAGCCGATGCCGAGTGCCGCGGTCAGCCCGAGCAGCAGCCCCGGCGTCATCGCGCCGGTGAGCGTCGCCGCCGCGAGTGCGGCGGCGACCAGCGCCATCCAGATCTGCACGCCGATCAGGAAGCGCCGGCGATCGACGATGTCGGACAGCGCGCCGGCCGGCAGCGCCAGCACGAACATCGGCGCCGCCCCGGCGGCCTGCACCAGCGACACCAGCAGCGGGCTCGGCGACAGCGTCGTCATCAGCCAGCCGGCGCCGACCTCGTGCATCCAGGTGCCGATGTTCGACGCGATCGCCGCCAGCCACAGCCAGCGGAAGGTGCGATGGCGCAGCGGACTCCAGGCGCTGGCCGGCGCCCCGGCCGGCGGCGGGACC
>NZ_DAOLKE010000419.1:0-2823 GCF_035331805.1 Plasticicumulans sp.
GACGACCTGCTCGCGCTGCTCGAACGGCGCGAGCACCTGCCCGTTGCCTTCCTGCCTGCGGAGCCGACATGAGCACGACCCCTGCGCCGGTGCTGCGCGCGCACGCCGAACAGCTGTACGCCGAAGAACTCGCCGCGCTCGCGCGCCTCGACGAACGCCCGCGCCCGCCGAACTGGCGGCTGTCGCCGCAGGCCGTCGTCACCTACCTGCTCGGTGGCAGGCTCGCTGACGGCAGCGAAGTCGTGCCGAAGTACGTCGGCGAGCGGCGGCTGATCGAGGTTGCGGTCGCAACGCTCGCGACTGACCGTGCGCTGCTGCTCTACGGCGTGCCCGGCACCGCCAAGAGCTGGGTCTCGGAGCATCTGGCCGCGGCGATCAGCGGCGATTCGACCTGCCTGATCCAGGGCACGGCCGGCACGCCCGAGGAGGCCATCCGCTACGGCTGGAACTACGCGCGCCTGCTCGCCGATGGCCCGTCGCCGGCAGCACTGGTCGAAAGCCCGCTGCTGCGCGCGATGCGCAGCGGCACGCTGTGCCGCATCGAGGAACTCACCCGCATCCCGTCCGACGTGCAGGACAGCCTGATCACCGTGCTGTCGGAAAAGACCCTGCCGGTGCCGGAACTCGATTCCGAGATCCAGGCCGTGCGCGGCTTCAACGTCATCGCCAGCGCCAACAACCGCGACAAGGGTGTCAACGAGCTGTCGAGCGCGCTGAAGCGGCGCTTCAACACCGTCGTGCTGCCGCTGCCGGATTCGCTCGACACCGAGGTCGCGATCGTCGCGCAGCGCGCCGCCAGCCTCGGGCGCGCGCTCGAACTGCCGGCCGAGCCGCCGGCGATCGAGGAAATCCGCCGCATCGTCACGATCTTCCGCGAACTGCGCGCCGGCCAGACGCTCGACGGCCGCACCCGGCTCAAGGCCCCGACCGGCACGCTGTCGACCGCCGAGGCGATCTCGGTCGTCGGCCACGGCCTCGCGCTCGCCGCGCACTTCGGCGACGGCCGCCTGCGCGCCGCCGACTGGGCGGCGAGCATCGAGGGCGCGGTGATCAAGGACCCGGTGCAGGACACGCTGGTCTGGCGCGAATACATCGAGACCGTCGCCCGCGAGCGCGACGGCTGGAAGGATGTCTACCGGGCCTGCCGCGACAACGGCGGCTGGCCGGCCTGAACCGGCGGGGCTGACCGACCATGCCGGCCGAAGTCCACCTGCTCGGCATCCGCCACCACGGCCCCGGCTGCGCGCGCGCGGTGCTCGCGGCGCTCGATGCGCTGTCGCCGACGCTGCTGCTGGTCGAAGGGCCGCCCGAGGCCGACGGCCTGATCGGGCGCATCGGCGATCCGGCGCTCGAAGCGCCGGTCGCGCTGCTCGCGCACGTCGCCGACGATCCGGCGCGTGCCGTGTTCTACCCGTTCGCGCAGTTCTCGCCGGAATGGCAGGCGCTGCGCTGGGCGCTCGAACACGGCGTGCCGGCGCGTTTCTGCGATCTGGCGCTCGCCGTGTCGATGGCGGAGCCGCAGCCGAAGGACGCACCGGATGAGGCCAGTCCGGACGAGGCCACGCCGGCAGCACCGGCTGACGACGCACCGCCTGCGTGCGAAGCCGCGCCGGCATGCGCGCGCTGGCGCGACCCCTTCGACTCCCTCGCCGAACTCGCCGGCTTCGACGACGGCGAGGCGTGGTGGGAGTACCACGTCGAGCGCAGCGAAGCCGGGGCGGAGCTGGCGCTGTTCTCCGCGGTCGCCGAGGCGGTGACGGCGCTGCGCGCGCACGCCGATCCGCATGCCGATGACCCGTGGCAGGCCCCGCGCGAGGCGGCGATGCGCGAGGCGATCCGCGCCGCGCAGCGCGAAGGGCACGAACGCATCGCCGTCGTCTGCGGCGCCTGGCACGTGCCGGCCCTCGCCGCACCGCTGCCGCCGGCGAAGGCCGACAAGGCGCTGCTCGCCGGCCGGGCGAAGGTGAAGATCGCGAGCACCTGGGTGCCGTGGACGCACGAGCGGCTCGGGCTCGCGAGCGGCTACGGTGCCGGCATCCGCGTGCCCGGCTGGTACGAACACCTGTGGCAGCACGGCGAGGATGCGCCGCTGCGCTGGCTGGCGCGCTGCGCGCAGTTGCTGCGCGCCCACGATCTGGCGGCACCGACCGCGCAGCTGATCGACGCGCTGCGCCTCGCCGAGGCGCTGGCGGCGCTGCGCGGACGCGCCCGGCCGGATCTGCCCGATCTCGAACAGGCCGCGCACGCGACGCTGTGCGCCGGCGAGTCGCTCGCGCTCACGCTGATCCGCCGCGAACTCGAAGTCGGCGACCGGCTCGGGCGCGTGCCCGATGACGTGCCGGCCCCGCCGCTCGCGCGCGATCTCGCCAGCGAACAGAAGCGCCTGCGCCTCGCCCCGGCGGCTGCGCACCGCGATCTCGACCTCGACCTGCGCCAGCCGCTCGATCGCGAACGCTCCTGCCTGCTGCACCGGCTGCGCCTGCTCGACCTGCCCTGGGGCGAGCCGCGCGCCGGCGCGCCGCGCGGGCGCGGCACCTTCCACGAACACTGGCAGCTGATCTGGCGGCCGGAGTTCGCGGTGAACCTGATCGAGGCCGGGCGCTGGGGCCAGACGGTCGCTGCGGCCGCCGCGGCGTGCGCGCTCGATGCGATCACGCGCGCCAGCGGCCTCGCCGGGCTGGTCGACTGGCTCGATCGCGTGCTGCTCGCCGAGCTGCCAGAGGCCGCCGGGCGGCTGCTCGCGCGCGTGCGCGATGCCGCGGCGCAGAGCGGTGATGTCGATGCGCTGCTCGATGCGCTGCCGCCACTCGCGCGCCTCGCCCG
>NZ_DAOLKE010000420.1:0-2814 GCF_035331805.1 Plasticicumulans sp.
TCCCGCCGGCCGTTGCTGTGACCGGCGAGTACCGCCAGGAGATAGAGGACCGTGATCCAATGAAAACCACGAATCATGGCAGTACCGCGATCGCCTGGCAGGACGCCGGCCATGGCGAGCCTGCCCTGCTGTGCCTGCCGGGCTGGTGCTGCGAGCAGACGGTGTTTGCCGACTTCGTCCGGCTTGCCGCCCCGCACCGGCGCACGCTGACGCTGGACTGGCGCGGCCACGGCGCCTCGGCCGCGGCCGACGCGGAGTTCGGCCTCGACGGCCTGCTGGAGGATGCGCTGGCGGTGATCGAGGCGAGCGGGGTGACGCAGGTCGTGCCGGTGGCGAGTTCGCACGCCGGCTGGGTGGCGATCGAGCTGCGCCGGCGGCTCGGCGAGCGCGTGCCGGCGCTGGTGCTGATCGACTGGCTGGTCATGGAGCCGCCCTCGGCGTTCTTCGGCGCACTGAACGGCCTGCGCGATGCGCAGGCCTGGCAGGACACGCGCGACCTGCTGCTGGCGATGTGGCTGCCCGAAGGGGTGTCGCCGGCGCTCGCGCAGCAGATCCGCGCGCAGACGGGGCGCCACGATGCGTCGATGTGGGCGCGCGCGGCCCATTCGATCGCGGCCGCCTACCGGGCCTTCGGCACGCCGATGCGGGCGCTGTCGGAGCTGCCGGACCCGCCGCCGGTGCTGCATCTGGCCTCGCGGGGCGCGCCGGTCGAGGCGCTGCGCGAGCAGCAGGTGTTCGCGTCGGTGCATCCGTGGTTCACCGTGCATCGCCTCGCGGCCCGATCGCACTTCCCGATGCTCGAAGCCCCGGCCGCGACGGCGGCCGAGGTCGAAGGCTTCCTGCAGCGCGTGCAGGGCTGGGAATCGGTCGATCTCGGCTGCGCGTGAAGCCGGCAGTCTGTGCCCCACGGAGCCGCCGCAGCGGCTTCGGGACGGCAGGCCGCGAACGCTTTGCGCTGACGGGGCGGCCAGCGTCGCCGGTCGGCCCGGCTGCCGGTGCGCAGCGCAGCCTTCCGGGGGCGCGCTCAGCCGATCGTGCGCAGCAGCGTCAGCGGCAGGCGCTCGCCGGCCAGCCAGTCATCGAGGCAGGGGCGCACCAGCGGGCTGCGCAGCCGGTAAGCGCAGAGTTCATCGGGGCTGAGCCACAGCGCGCGCAGGATGCCGTCATCGAGCCGGCGCTGCGCATCGTGCGCAAGCGGCGTGCAGGCGAGGCAGAAACGCAGGAAGGTCTCGCCGTTGCCGGGATTGCGCCAGCGGTAGATGCCGACCAGCGCCTGCGCCGCCACCGTCCAGCCGGTTTCCTCCAGCACCTCGCGCTCGACGGCTGCCGGGATGGTTTCGTCGTCCTCCAGATGCCCGGCCGGCTGGTTCAGCACCGGCCCGTGGCCCTTGTCCTCCTCGACGAACAGGAAACGGCCCTCGCGCTCGACGATCGCAGCGACGGTGACGTGCGGATACCAGCGCATCTGGGGTACTCCTGAGCTATGGATTGAGTTATGGATGAGGAGTGAACCCTCGGACCGCCGCGGGCGGCCGGGTTCGCTTTCCGGGGGCCGGCCTGCGGCCCCGATCCTGCCCGCGGAGGTCCGGACCCGACTTCCGCGCGGCACCCGAGCGTAGGGAGCCCATCGCCATGTCCTTGGAAAATCAGAACTGCGTGCCGTGCCAGGGGGGCATTCCGGCCCTGAGCCGCGCCGAAGCCGAACGCTTCCTCGTCGATCTGCCGAAGTGGACGCTCGAAGGCGGCGCCACGCGCATCCGCCGTCGTTATGCCTTCCCGGACTTCGTCAGCGCGCTGGCCTTCATCAACCGCGTCGGCGAGGTTGCCGAGGCCCAGGGCCATCATCCGGACATCACCTTCGGCTGGGGCTACGCCGAGGTCGTGATCTTCACGCACAAGATCGCCGGCCTGCACGAGAACGACTTCATCCTCGCCGCCAGGGTCGAGGCGTTGTACGGCGGCTGAGCCGCGAGGCATCCGGCCTGCGGTGCATGCTTCATGAATCACGATGCACCGGCCATGACTCACGATTCAGGCTTCATGACAGGCGACGGGCAAGCCGTCCATCGCCTGTCATGCGCCAGACCCGTGCCGCAGGACGAACCGGTGCAGGCACAGGGAGCGTGGCGGAGCGCCGGTCTCTGCATCGATCGGGCTTGCGAAGGGCCGGACAGGCGTCATCGGCCTGTCCGGACGCTGCGCTGGCAGGCCCGGACCGGTCGCGGGCAGCGGACCGGCCGGGCGGCGCAGGTTCAGACGAAGCTCAGCAGTTCGACCGTGACGTTCTCTTCACCGAGGATCGCCTGACAGGCGAGCCGCGACTTCGAGCCGACACCGACGATGGTGTCGAGCCGCTCGTTCTCGAGGCGCTGGATGCGCGAGAGGCTCTTGCGGCCTTCCAGTACGAACACATGGCAACCATCACATTCGGCCTTGCCGCCGCACTTGTGGCCGATCTGCACATCGGCAGCGAGCAGGGCGGCGAGGATGCTGGTACCGGCGGCGGCTTCGACGGTCTTGCCCGAAGGCATGAGGGTGAGGACGGGCATGGGCATGCGCTCCTGGGTTTGTACGGGCTTGGCAGCGTCTGTTTTGTCGGAACAACGACAAGACTTCCCGCGCGCCGGCGCAGGGAGCCGTCGAAACAATTCCGTCAGGGATCAATGGATTGCATGCTGGCCGTATGACAGGCGCCGGTACCTGCGGGGCCGGCAGGCGATCCCGCAGGGGAGGTGAGCAAATGACGTGCCGGGATGGAGGTCAGGGTCGTGCAACGCTACCTGATTCCTTTGTAATTCAGAGCATTGTCAAGAC